>DMIY01000121.1 GCA_003457075.1 Desulfotomaculum sp.
CGTGGCTGCGCCGGCTTATGCCGGTATACCCCTGACCCACCGCAACTTTACCTCTGCTGTAACTATTGTTGCGGGAAATGAAGATCCGCAAAAAGAAAATTCTCAAATTGTCTGGGAGAAGATAGTCAGCGGGGCAGGTACGCTGGTATTCTTAATGGGAATGGGTAATTTAAAGGCTATTGTTGAGAAGCTTAAAGAACACGGCCGCGATCCCAAGACACCGGTGGCGTTAATCCGCTGGGGTACGTGGGCGGAACAGGAGGTTTTGACAGGAACCCTGGCTGACATTGCCGGACGGGCTGCGGAAGGGAACTTTACTAATCCGGCCGTGATTGTTGTAGGCGAGGTAGTAAGCTTACGGGATAAACTTCAGTGGATAAAGAAGAAGCCTTTGTCCGGTAAGAGGGTGTTAGTTACCCGTCCTTCAGAACAGACTGTCAGCCTTTCCCGGGCCTTAGTGGACCTGGGGGGGGAAGTGCTGGAGTTTCCTACTATAAGAATAGTTGAGCCTGATCATTATAGTTCCCTGGATCGGGCGCTGGAGAAAATTGAGCAATATAACTGGCTGATTTTTACCAGTCAAAACGGCGTAAAGTTTTTCTTGCACAGGTTAATTCAGCGCGGGAAAGACATCCGCGACTTAAAGGGAGTTAGCTTAGGGGCCATAGGGCCCAAGACAAAAGAGGCTTTGCAAGAACATGGCCTAAAGGTCGTCTTCATGCCTACCCGGTACAGGGCAGAGGAAATTGTTGCCGGGTTGCGGGGCAAAATCAAGGCTGGCGACCGCATTTTGTTGCCGCGTGCGGACATTGCCCGTAAGTTTTTAAAAGAGGCTTTATCCGGGATGGGGGCAGGGGTGGAAGAAGTGGTTGCCTACCGTACCGTTCCGGCTAAGGGGGATTGTACATACGTTAAACGCCTGCTGGAAGGCAGGGGTATTCATCTAGTTACCTTCACTAGTTCTTCTACGGTGCGTAATTTCGTTAAATTGCTGGATGAGCCCCGGCTGCCGCGGCTTTTGGAAAACGTCAGCGTGGCCTGTATCGGCCCGGTGACGGAAAATACCGCCCGGGAGATGGGGCTTAAAGTAAACATTGTAGCGGACGAGTATACTATTGAGGGCATGGTGAAGGCGATCCTCGAGAACTGCAAGGAGAGCAAGACATGATCAGTATTACCAAACTTCTATGCGATTCGGAATACTACGGCGATACCCTGCGCTATAACGATACTTCCTGTCACCAGTCAACCGGCGCTGCGGACAACTACGGGCCGGTGGTGGTCTGGAACATAACACGCGCCTGCAACTTGCGCTGCAGGCATTGTTACGCTGCCTCCGGCGGCCGCCGGGCAAAAGGAGAATTGACTACCGGCGAGGCCGTTCAGTTGATCAATGATCTGGCGGAGTTCAAAGTTCCGGCGCTGCTTATTTCCGGGGGAGAACCTCTTTTTCGTCCGGACCTTTTCGATCTGGCTGCTCGGGCAAGAACGCTGGGCCTTCGCCTGACGCTTTCTACGAACGGTACGCTGATCACACTTGATGTTGCCCGCCGGTTAAAGGATACAGGGATAAGTTATGTGGGTATAAGCCTGGACGGCACAGGTGAAAACAATGATCGTTTTCGCGGCCGCCGGGGCGCTTTTGAAGCCGCCCTGCAGGGCATTCGCAACTGCCTGGCAGTGGGGCAAAAAGTAGGACTGCGGTTTACCATTAACCGGCACAACCTGGCCGAAACAGGTGCCATATTTGACCTGATTGAGGAAGAAAATATTCCCCGGGCCTGTTTTTACCACCTGGCCTATGCCGGCCGGGGCAGTACGATGGTGGATCAGGACATCTCGCCGGAAGAAAGCCGGGCCGTGTTGGATTTAATTGTGGAGCGGGTGCTGGATTTCCACCGGCGGGGGCAGGAAAGGGAAGTCCTGACGGTAAATAATCACGCCGACGGAGTATATCTGTACCTGAAACTGCGCCGGGATGATCCGGGCCGGGCGCAGAAAGTTTTGCAACTGCTCAAGCTTAACAGCGGCAACCGCACGGGCATTGCGCTCGGCGCCGTGGACTGGGATGGTAATGTTCATCCCGACCAGTTTACCCGTCACTATACTTTTGGCAATGTGAAAGAGCGCAGGTTTTCAGAGATTTGGCAGGATACCTCGCACCCCATCCTGGCTGGCTTGAGAAACCGCCGTCCTTTGTTGAAAGGGCGCTGCGCCGCCTGCCGGTGGCTGGAGATCTGCAACGGCAACTCCCGCGGGCGGGCCGAGGCAATTTACGGAGACTACTGGGCCTCCGATCCGGCCTGTTATCTGACTGATCAAGAGATCGGCTTCCTTGATTCATAGCAAGCCGGGGGTGTATAATGTAGCCGGAGGTGATTCTTATGAGTACGGAGACTGGAATAAAGCAGCATCTTATGTTTACTTACGAAGATTATTGCCTTTTGCCCGAAGACAGGCGGGTGGAGTTGATTGGAGGAGATTTTTACTTGGTTCCTTCGCCGAGTGTTATTCATCAGCGAGTGGCCGCCAACATAGAAGATATCTTAAGGGACTTCGTGGTCGAAAATAAGTTGGGAGAAGTTCTTGACGCGCCCTTAGATATAGTCCTGACACCGTACGACGTGGTACAGCCGGATGTCATGTTCATCTCCAACGAACGCAGGTCCATAGTTACTGACGAGAATATACAGGGACCGCCCGACTTAGTGGTGGAGATTCTTTCCCCTTCCACCGGCGTACGGGACCGGACAATCAAGAAAAAGCTCTATGCCCGGAGCGGGGTCCGGGAACTCTGGCTGGTCAACGCTGCGGTCCAGGTAATAGAAGTGTTTGACCTGGAAACGGGTGAAGAAGTTCCTCCTGCTGTGTATGCCCGCGGCAGGGAGTCGGTTTTGGTTTCCAAGGTTTTACCGGGGTTGAGGGTTGAACTGGATAAGGTTTTTTAAAAGAGCTACTGGAAAGGGGGAAACCTGGTCAGGGAAAGATCGGCTTAATGATTCTAAGCTTTAGTTCTTTGAACCAGGTGAAAAAGTTGTTCTATCCCACCACGCGGCTTCGCCGGCTGCGCATGGACGAACGTCTGCGCCGGTTGGTCAGGGAAACCACTCTTACGGTGGCCGATCTGATCTATCCTGTTTTTGTAACCCACGGCAAGGGTGTGCGTAAAGCAATCGAGGCTATGCCCGGCGTCCATAACTTTTCCATAGATACACTGACGGAAGAGTTGGCCGGGGTGCGGGACCTGGGTATTGGAGCAATCATTATCTTCGGTATCCCGGCCTTAAAAGATGAACTGGCTTCGGAGGCTTATGATGAAGAAGGTATTGTTCAAAAGGCTGTCCGGGTAATCAAAAAGGAACTGCCCGGGTTGCTGGTAATTACCGATGTATGCCTTTGCGAATATACCAGCCACGGCCATTGTGGTATA
>DMIY01000046.1 GCA_003457075.1 Desulfotomaculum sp.
TCATCTTTAGGATAAACAAAAAAATACCATCCTATACGGGCGGAGAGGGTTGCAATTTTCTACTGCACATGGTAAAATGAACTCCGTTGGGAGGTGGGAAAGGTGGCAAACACAAAGACAGCAGTAAAACGGACAAAGATAACCCATAGGCGTACACTACGAAACGCAAGTTTAAAGGCTGCCCTGCGTACCGCTATTCGTAAGTTTGAAAACAGCGCGGCCGGTGCAAACTACGAAGAAGCACGGCTAACCCTGAAAAAAGCGCTGGTGGCTATAGACAAGTCGGTTACCAAGGGAATTTTACATAAAAATAACGCTGCCCGTAAAAAGTCCCGTCTTGACCGGCGGTTTAACAAAATGACAGGCTAAGCTACGGAATAAGTACATAGTTCAAGGACAAGCATTTCCATGGCGGGATAAAAGTCGCGGTTGCCGGTTTTTACACCTGCATCCAACTCCAGTAACCATTCTAGTACCTGCTTTACCTGCTCAAAGCTAAAGTTACGGCTTTGAGCTAAAATTTTTCTGGCCACAAAAGGAGGAACATCCAGCAGTTTGCTTAATTCGGTAAACTGGCAGCCTGCAGCAGCCAATTCCTGCGCCTGTAAAATAAGGCGGAACTGCCTGGCTATCATGGATAAAATCACCGGAGGGGAATGGTTGGCAGCCAAAAGTTCTTGAATGCCTGATAATGCCCGCCCTGCCCGGCGTTCACCAACAGCATCCACCACCGCAAAGATGTTTTCTTCTATCTGGGACACTGTAACCTCACGAACATCTTCCTTGGTAATGGTATCCTTTTCGCCCACATAAGAAATTACCTTCTGCAACTCATTGGCCAGAAGAGTCATACTCCGTCCCGCCCTGCCGATAAGCAAATCCGCACTGCCGGGAGCCATTTTTTTACCTGCCTGGTTAACCCGGGCGGCTGCCCACTTTGCAAGTCCATCCGGTTTAAGATAAGCAAACTCTATAACACGGCCAACCTTCCGGACAGCTTTGTACAGCTTTCGGCGCTGATCCACAGCATGGCCGGTATCAAAAACCAGGCAGGTTGTCGAAAGGGGATGATCCAGATATTTCAGCAGGGAAGTGTCGCCTGAAGTTGCAAGACCATCTTCTTCATCTTCCGCTGCACCGTGAGTTGTTCGCAAAGACGGCTTCTCCTTAATCCGGGTTGTAAAATACGGAGCATAACGTACTACCACCAGTCTCCGCTCAGTTGAAAAAGGCGGCGCTTCGGCCAGGGAAACAACAGTTCCGGCCGTAGTCTCCTCACCATCTACCGGATCAAAGTTAAACTGTGCGCTTTCCGGAGCTAAAACACGTCGCTGCAGTTCCTGCAGGGCCTGCTTGCGCAAGTATTCCTCTTCTCCATGAAACAAGTAAACGGGTGCAAATTCCCCCCGCTTAAGACCATCCACAAAGTCAAGAAAGGTACGCACAGGCATTTCACTCCCTTAAGCTCATATTCCCATCTTTATCTAAAAAAATCTACTACTCCCATCATTCGTGTCATAACACCTCAATGGTATCACCTGTCTGCACCGGCCCCCCGGCAAGAAGGCGAACGAATATTCCCTCCCGCGGCATAATGCAGTCATTTACTTTTTGACGAATCTCACAGTGAGCGTGACACACTTTGCCAATCTGGGTTACTTCCGCCGTGGCGGAAGAACCAATCTTCAAACGTGTACCCAACGGCAGGTTAACCAGATCCAGGCCCTCTGTAGTCAGGTTTTCGGCAAAATCCCCGGGATGCATATTCGGCCCCTGCTCACGTACCTTTTGAATGCTTTCCAGGGCCAGCAGGCTTACCTGGCGGTGCCAGGGACCGGCATGAGCATCGCCCTCCAGGCCATGGTCGGCAACCAGCATCCCTTTGCCAACATCCCTTTTACTGGTGCCTTTTTCTGAGCTTATACAAACTGCCTTAATTACTCCCGTCAAAATAATCGCCTCGCTTTCATAATTCACCGGTCATAAACCAGTGTCACTTTTGTAAACTAGTCTTATTCTGACTCTACCCGTTTTCCCGCCTGAATTCCCCGCTTTTACCTCCGGTTTTACTTATTAAGCGCAGGTTTTGGACGAGCATACCGCGATCTACCGCTTTGCACATATCGTAGATGGTTAGTGCAGCCACCGCTGCCGCGGTAAGAGCTTCCATTTCCACACCGGTTTTGCCCACCGTGTGTACCCTGGCTTCTACTTCTACGGCATAAGGAGGAAGCAGTTGAAAGTACACCTCTATACCGGTCAGCATGATGGGGTGAGCCAGGGGAATGAGATGACCGGTTCCCTTGGCTCCCATGATCCCGGCCAGCCGGGCAACATCCAGAACATCCCCCTTGGCCAGGCCGCCGGCTTCAATAAGACGCAGGGTTTCCGGACGCATTATTACTTCACAGCGGGCTACTGCCTCGCGGAACGTATCCTCTTTTTTGCTTACATCTACCATCCGCGCCCGGCCTGCCCTATCAAAATGAGTTAATTCAGCCCTGCCGGCGCCTGCTGCATCTGAATTCTTATCCATCCATTGCGCCACCTATCCACCTATCTGAAACATCATTTTTTTATCTTTACTCCAGCCGCTTGTCATCAAATGCTGCTTTGGCTTACCCTGGATCGAACGGGTTACAAGCTCCGCCAAATCCTGCAGGGACGCGCCTCCTCTGACGGCACTTTTTACATCTATCTCCCGCTCGTCATACAAGCAAGATCGCAAACCGCCCGTAGAAGTCAGGCGCAAACGGTTGCAGTGCTCGCAAAAATGGTCACTTACTGCTGGAATAAATCCGATGGTACCGTTCGCTCCAGCCAGACGGTAGTAATGGGCCGGACCGCTCCCGGTAAGTTTTTGTACTTTGTTCAACCGCCCAAGTTTTTCTTCAATTATACCTTTTATCTCTTTTGCCGGGACAAACCTTTCACCTGCCCACGACTGCGAGATACCAACCGGCATTAATTCAATAAAACGAACATGTAAAGGTTTTTCCAACGATAACCGGGCCACTTCAACAACCTCGTCATCATTGAAGCCCCTGATCAAAACGGTATTCAGTTTCACCGGATGCAGGCCCAACTCCAAAGACGCTTCAATACCTGCCCATACCTTATCCAAACAACCACCTCTGGTAATGTACCGATAGCGCCCGGCATGTAAGCTATCCAGACTGATATTTACTCTTTTCAGCCCGGCCTGCTTCAGTTTCTTTGCCTGCTCAGCCAAAAAAATACCATTGGTGGTGAGGGCAAGATCATCTATTCCCGGCAGGGAAGCAATGGCTGCTACCAGCCCATTTACTTCCCGACGCACCAGGGGCTCGCCTCCGGTCAGGCGCACCTTTTTTACCCCGACCAGAGTAGTTGCCTGAATTATCCGCGTAATTTCTTCAAAACTTAAAATATCTTCATGAAAAACATTTTCTATTCCCTGAGCAGGCATACAATAAATGCAACGCAAGTTGCAGCGGTCAGTAACTGAAACCCGCAAGTAATTGATTTCCCGGTGATGACCATCCTGCATACCGGCAATCACCTCCCGGAGGTTTATTTGTTTTCTTGTTCCTTGAAGATACTTACCTAAATCTTTGTTTTCCTTGTTTTATTATACCCACAGCACACAGGAATGGCAACTCTAATTAAAAGTGCATTTAGGGTATGGAATTTATCACCGCTGCTAACGATGTACATGTTTACATTTCCCTGGCATAACGCACAGCATTACGGAAAACGGCCAGGCCATGGGGTTCGCCCTGGCCGCCACGACGCCAGTTAGGATTTTGGGCATCTTCAACAAACCTTTCTGGATGAGGCATCAGACCAAAGATCCGGCCAGTGGGGTCACATATGCCTGCAATAGCATTCAATGAGCCGTTAGGATTGAGTGGGTAATCCCGGGCAGATTCACCTTTTGAGTCTGCGTATCTAACAACAACATGGCCACCATCTTCAATGCTTTTTAAAGTGTCAGGGCTGGTGTAAAACCTTCCTTCTCCATGGGCAACCTGTAAGCTGATCAATTTTCCCTCCAGCCCCTGAACAAAAACGCAGCGAGTTTTCTCTACCAGCAGGTTTACCCACCGGCACTCAAAACGGCCGCTATCGTTGTGAATCAGGGCAGCGCTGATTCTGTCCGTCGTTTGCCCTCCCGGCAGCAGTCCTGTGCGTACCAGTACCTGAAAGCCGTTACAAATACCCAGCGCCGGCTTGCCGGCATCAACAAATTCCTGCATCTGCTCTTTAAGAAAGGATGTTAACTCTACAGCCAAAATTTTGCCGGAATGGACATCATCGCCGTAAGAAAAACCTCCTGGAATAGCCAGAATGTGATAGTCGGCCAGTTTTTCTTCCCGGCTGCGAAGGCTGTTTATATGAACCAGATTGCTCTCCCCGCCAACCTTTTCGAAGGCATAGAAAGTTTCCTGGTCGCAGTTGGTACCGTCCGTGCGGAGAATACATACCTTGGGCTTCATGTCAACTGCAGTCTCCTTTTACCACAAAAATACCTCTTTCAAATTCATTGCCGGCAAGACGAAACAACGTCCGGGATGTGGAAAACTTTTTGCATTAAATTTTTCCATGCTTCTTTTAAGACGTTCAGATGAATACCGAACAGCCTTTCTTTTCCTTGAAAAACTGAGATTTCCTCTTCTGTTACGGTATACCCTACTTCAAGATACGGTACACCGGCAAACAGTTCATAACAATTTACATCCGGCGCTATCTCCATCAGGAAGCAGCCGGCAGTCTCGTTAAACAGGAAATAATCCGGACGGGCGCCCTCCGGGAGTGTCAACCTTGCCCCCATTCCTCCACCAAAACACATTTCGGCCAGGGCATCCGCCAGGCCGCCCTCACTGATATCGTGACAGGCAAGTACCCGGCCTGTATTTATGACCCGGTGGACAGATGAGAGTGTTTGCCATAAAGAGCGCAGGTCGATTCTGGGAAGGTTAGTCCCTAGATAACCGGCCAGATCATAATAGGCAGAACCGCCCATTTCATCAATGTTCCGCTTTCCAACCAGAATAATTGAGCTGCCCGGAGATTTAAAGTCAGCAGAAACCGTTTTCTTTACGTC
Source organism: Desulfotomaculum sp. (assembly GCA_003457075.1). Taxonomy (GTDB): domain Bacteria; phylum Bacillota; class Desulfotomaculia; order Desulfotomaculales; family Nap2-2B; genus UBA4053. The sequence goes on from DMIY01000046.1 coordinate 5,087, forward strand.
AGCCACTCTCCCAAAGGCAGAAACGCATAACACAGGTGGAATTCTGAGCATTGTACCGTCCTTGTTGCGGTAAGTGCTTGATAGACTATCCTTGCCCGAGATAAAAGGCATGCCAGTAGCATTTACAAAGTCCACGCAGGCATCTACGGCCCTGTCCAGGGCTCCCAGCGACTCTTTGTCCGGAAAAGGCCAGATAAAGTTATCGATGAGTACCAGTTCCTGTGGATTAGCGCCTGCAGCAACGGCATTGGCTACTGCCTCTGTAATTGCCCACAGGCTTCCTTGATAGGGATCGATTTTATTTAGAACCGGATTTAGTCCATGACTTATCACCACAGCACAGGAATAACCCGGCAACGGCGTAAGCACCACTGCGTCGTTGGGACCATCTCCGGTTGTTCCACTAAAAGGCGGTAAACGGCAGGAACCTTGCACCCCGTGGTCGTACATGCGCACAATAGGTTCTTTGGAGCACACATCAGGGTGTCCCATTACCTGACAATAAAGTTTTGACCAATCGGCCGGAGGATGCAATCCGGGTTCTTTGTAGTCCGGCGGTTGCCAGGTGGCGCTCATTACTCTCTGGGGGAGGCCGTGATGGAGAAACTCCATGTCCAAGTCGCAGATTACTTCTTCCTGGTAACTTACTACCAGTCTCTTGCTGTCTGTAAATTCCCCCAGGACAGCAGCTTCCACGTTGAGCTGGCGGCATATTTTTAATATTTCTTCCAGGTTTTCCGGCGCCGTAGCCAGTACCATCCGTTCCTGGCTTTCCGACTGCCAGATTTCCCATGGCTTAAGGCCGGGGTATTTAAGGGGCGCCCGTTCCAGCCAGACCCGTATCCCGGTTTATGCACCCATTTCTCCCAGGGCAGAACTAAAACCCCCGGCTCCACAGTCGGTAATGGCTCTGATTAAACCGGCGGCACTGGCCTTGATTATAGCGTCGCTGATGCGTTTTTCTTCGATGGGATGGCCAATTTGCACCGCGCTGGCGTTAACCTCGGTAGTTCGCTCTGTCATTTCACCGCTGGAAAAGGTGGCTCC
>DMIY01000061.1 GCA_003457075.1 Desulfotomaculum sp.
GCGTTTTTCCGCCAGTTGGGCGACAGCGCGCATAACCTCCAGATCAACCATGATCACTCCTTCTATCCCGGGACGCTGGATCTTGACCACCACCTCTTCGCCGGTATGCAACCGGGCGCGGTGTGCCTGCCCAATAGAAGCAGCAGCTAGAGGATGAGGGTCAAAATGAGGAAAAACCTTACCCAGAGGTCTGCCCAGCTCGTGTTCGATCATGGGCTGAACCTGTGAAAAAGCAAAGGGCGGAACCTGATCCTGCAGTTTGGCCAGCTCGCTCCGGATATCCCTGGGAAGCAGGTCAGGCCGGGTGCTGAGCACCTGGCCCATCTTGACAAAAGTAGGCCCCAATTCTTCCAGCGCCCGGCGCAACCGTTCTCCTCGCGTAAGCAGGGATTGGGCTTCACCCGGTTTGTGCGGCGGCTTCCGCTGGTAAAAAGCCAGGCGCTTCGTCAGCCCTAACTGCCCCAGCAGATAGCCGAAACCATGGTGAGCCAGCACACGGGCGATGTTTTTAAAACGCCTCGCGTGCTGGTAACCTCTGATAATGGTCATGCGGCACTCCTTGCTTCAACTTACCGGCCCGGTTATTTCTCCTGACCTTGCTGTAGCAGCCGGTCTATTTTTTCTTCTAACCGCGATAGGTCGTTCCGGGTGGGCAGGTTAAACTCACCCAGTAACCGCTCCATTTCCTGACGAACGAATTCTTTCAATTCTTCCCGTTCTTTCTTGCCCCGCTTCAGGAGATCATTAACCAGATCCCTGGCCTCTTCCTGCCCGACTTCCCCCTTTTTTACCAACTCGTCCACCAGTTTTTCCGCAGTTTCCCTGGTTAAGACAATAGCGCCCCATCCCAGGGTAAAAGCCTTGCGCAGCAGTTCTTTCATTTTTTTCCCTCCTAAATCCGTGGCACGGTCTGTCTTGATTAACCGGTCAGTGCTCCTGTCAATTAAATCCCGCACTTTTAAACTAGTCTTTCTCGGCGGGTCCAAAATATCTCACGAAGAAAATTACGTCGTTTTTCCAGCGCCTCTTCCAGGAAGTCCATCAGCAGCGCATTATATCCCCCCTAGATTAGTCGTTGCTACCAATTATCACCCCCTTCCACGTGTCTAGTCAACTGTAATATTCAGGCGGAACGAGGTCCTTCCGGTTAACGGCCAGACTCAGTAGTTTGCCGGGATCGCACTTCTGCGACCATTGCCGCCCAGTTTATCGCCCGCCGGTCCAACAATTTGCTCATTTCCTCTTCCAGCACGTTGCCAGCCCCATTGTGAGTTGGTCCGGCCCCGCTTTCCGCCACGATGTCCCGCAAGGCGGAGGGCACGTCGATAATAGGGCAGGGGCGTAGGTAATCGCCGCAGAAAGGCTGCCTCTTTTGGAAGGCGGCAAAAAGCGGCGAACGCAAAACATCTTCCAGGCTGTGTTCATTGAGGTTGTGGGTGGAGAAGTGGACAAAGGCGCACGGCTCCACCGCGCCGCTGGCGGTCACGTGAAAGTATCGTCTCCCCCCGGCGATGCACCCTTGGGTTAATTCCCCATCATTCCAAAAATCGGCCAGCATGATTGGTTTATTTTTGCGGATGTCAGGCACGCGAGCGGCCATGCGGGCACGCTGCTCCGGTGTTAGCATCAGGTCTGGATTCGGGTTCCGGCCGATGGGAATATAGTGGAAGATCCAGCCGTACCGGGCTCCTTTTTCTACCAGAAAATCCACAAAATCGTCGGCAATAATCTCCTCCACGTTCTCCCTGGTTGCGGTAAGGGAGACACCGAAGACGGCTCCCCGCTCCCGCAGCCGGTCCATGGCGGAGATTACCTTGCTGAATACTCCCGGCCCCCGCCGGCGGTCGGTCCTTTCTTCCCATCCCTCCAGGCTGAAAGCAGGGGACAGGTTGCCTGCCTCCACAATCCGGTCGGCTGCCTGGTCGTCTATTCTGGTACCGTTGGTATATAACATAAAGGCCATGTCACTATGCTTGGCAGCCAGGTCGAATAGGCGCGGATACATGAAAGGCTCGCCGCCGGACATCACAATCCAATAAATCCCCAGTTCCTTAGCCTCACTGCAGAGACGGTCCAGAAAGCTGTATTCCAGTTCATCATGCTGGGCGTAGGCGCCGGCCCAACACCCCTCGCACCGTAAGTTGCAGGCGCTGGTGGGATCCACCAAGATAAAGTGCGGAACGTTGAACCCCAAGGTTTCCGATAGTTTTCGCTGTCGAGGAACTCCCATCAAGGCGGAATTGACGAACCAGTTGTAGAGCAACCGTTGCAGCACATTGGGATGGGTTTCTTTCAATAAGCCTTCCGCAAGCTGTCGCACTGACGGATTGGAGGCGATGGCTTTTTCTACTTCAGCCACGTCTCGCTTATGTTCTTCCCTGCGGGCTAAGAGCTTGCCAAGACTCAGCAACCGATCCATGTGAGAAACCGGGTCCTTGCTCAGGTAGTTTAACAACTCACGCAGAATTTTTTCACCTACATACCTCTTGGCAAATTCCAGATTGACTTCCTTTTTCTTTATCATGGTAATCCTCCTTTTTGCCAGATTAGTTGATCGGACATTTCCTATCAAACACTTCCATGGGACATTTCTCATTCACCTCCCGAAGCCGGCATTTTCTTATTTCATCCTTTCATGTGAGACCCCTGCAACGGTTGTGCCGGCGAACAGACATCTGCTGCCATTACTGCCTCCGCCCCCGCTTTCCGGGCTGCCGGCAGGAACGTAATTAGACTCGGCTAAAAGGAAACCCTTCAGCAGCCGGGTGCGATTAGCGACTACAATTACCGGGTTCGTGCGGGGGTGTTTTCTTTTCCGATAATTACTGATTTCCCCAAATACTCTGAAATTAACTTAGAAATTAGCTTAACCTAGGTATAGATTATAATATTATTTCCCGCTTTGAAGTCAGGTTGCCGGAAAAACTGTGTCGTTCAAAAGTTGGCCACCGGAGCTATAAGATCATCCCCTATTACCACAGTTTCCCCATTTCCTTAAATATAATACTGATGCCCGTTAAAGTCAAGGATGGCTGCCCTGCCAGAAAAACGGGCGGCTATCCTGCCGAAGGCGCGGTAATTAATCTTCACCCATAACCCCGGTGCGCTCAATTACCGGCCGCACCCCAGGGGGCGACTAGTTCCGGGCCACCTGGTCCAATACATACCATCGCTAATTTTCCGCAGCTATTGTTATCCGTTGATAAACTGTTTTTGGCGGAATAATCCCGGCAAGTTTTTTACCGGCAGGTATTTGTATTTATTCTTGACTATGTCACCCTTTAAACTCGTCCCGAAGATCACCCCTCAAAAAAAGACTGCATACCCGGGAGGTTACCTTCCCAGGGCATCCAGTCTTATGGAATTAGGGAGAGATAGAAGTTCATAGGCGTACGGGCTTAATCTTTAAAAAGTCATTTTTTATAATG
>DMIY01000183.1 GCA_003457075.1 Desulfotomaculum sp.
TATCATCCACGATGCTGATATTGAAATTCTGACTCCTGATATGCATATTGCCACCTTGGATGGCGGTCGCCTTTTTATGGAGATTACGGTGACCAAGGGGCGGGGTTATGTTCCTGCTGAACGGAATAAGAAGAGTGAGCAGGTTATTGGCTTGATTCCCATGGACTCTGTTTTTACGCCGGTGAGTAAAGTTAATTATACGGTTGAAAACACGCGAGTAGGCCAGCGTACCGACTACGATAAACTCACCATCGAGGTTTGGACCAATGGCAGTGTCCGGACTGATGAAGCTATCAGCCTTTCGGCCAAGATCCTGGTAGAACATCTGCAATTGTTTATTGGGCTTACCGAGACGGTACCCAGTGAGGTAGAGATAATGGTAGAAAAAGAGGTGGAGCATAAGAACAGGCTTTTAGAAATGAGCATAGAAGAACTGGACCTTTCCGTGCGCTCTTATAACTGCTTGAAGCGGGCGGGTATTAATACGGTAGAAGAATTGCTGAATCGAAATGAGGATGAAATGATGAAGGTGCGCAACCTTGGCAGGAAATCGTTAGAAGAGGTTGTCAAAAAGTTAAACGAGCTGCAACTTTCACTGCGCAAGAGCGATGAATAAGGAGGAGCGGTTATGGGTTACCGGAAGTTGGGGCGAAATACAGGCCACCGCAAAGCCATGTTAAGAAACCTGGTTACTTCTTTGTTGCTTAATGATCGTATCGTAACTACGGAAACCAGGGCTAAGGAAGTTAAAAGCCTGGCTGACAAGATGATTACCCTGGCCAGGAAAGGTGATCTCCCGGCCAGACGCCGGGCACTGGCATATATATATGATGAGTTCGTGGTAAAAAAGCTTTTTCATGACCTGGGCCCCAGGTATAGTGAGCGTCCGGGCGGTTATACCAGAATTGTAAAAGTTGGTCACCGCCGGGGTGATGGCGCTCCATTGGTTGTTTTGGAACTGGTTTAGATAGATAAACCATTATTTTTTCAGGGCGGTTTAATCATGCGCAATGTCATGTTGGTTGTTGCCTACGATGGCGCCGGTTACCATGGTTTTCAGGAACAGCGGGGCTCGGGCCTGGTTACCATTCAGGAAGTGATCGAGCAGGCTTTATATACCTTAGCCGGTAAGAAGATAAGAATAATTGGGGCGGCACGTACAGATGCAGGTGTCCATGCTCGCGGACAGGTAATTAATTTTGACGCTTCCGGCTGGAGTATTCCTACTCCGCGCATCCCTTTGGCTTTAAATGGCTTATTGCCGGAAGATGTTGTCATTCTAAATGCACAAGATGTTTGTACTGATTTTCATGCCCGTTTTAGTGCACTGGCTAAAACTTATCGTTATACCGTGTATAACAACAACGTTCCTTCGCCTTTTTGGCGTTTGTATAGCTATTTTACGCCACGTTTTTTAGATGTCCGGGCAATGAGTATTGCTGCCGGGGTTTATGAAGGTGAGCACGATTTTGCTTCTTTCAAGGCTGCGGGAACTGTTGTAAAAAGTACGGTTCGCACGCTGTTCAAGGTAGATGTGCGAAAGGCGGGAAAGCTTGTGTATCTTACTTTTCGGGGGAATGGGTTTCTTTATCATATGGTGCGGATTATGGTTGGTACTCTGCTGGAAGTCGGCCTGGGTAAGCGTTTACCGGGGGAAGTGGAACAGATTTTAAAAGCCTGTGACCGGAAGCTGGCCGGATTTACGGTACCGGCCCGGGGATTATGCCTTGAGCAGGTTGAGTATGAGTAGGGAGGATTAAAAATGTCGCGAACATACATGGCTAAAAAAGAGGAAGTGGAGCGCAAGTGGTACGTTATCGATGGCCAGGGGAAAGTTTTAGGGCGCCTGGCGGTAGAGGCGGCATGCATCTTGCGGGGAAAACACAATCCGCGATTCACCCCGCATGTGGATACAGGGGATCACGTGATCGTTATTAATGCTGATAAAGTTATCCTTACAGGTGACAAGCTGCATAAAAAGCTTTATGTGCATCACTCCGGTTACCCGGGAGGCCTTAAGGTTATAAGTTATTCCGTCCTTATGCAAACCAGGCCGGAGCTGGCAGTTGAAAAGGCTATTATGGGAATGCTTCCGCATAACAAGTTGGGTACTGCCATGGTCAAAAAGTTGCGTATTTACCGTGGATCAGACCATCCTCACCAGGCCCAGAAGCCGGAAGCCTGGACCATGTAAAAAATTTAAGGAGGTAGGTTTAAGATTTGGAACAAGTAAAATTTTACGGTACCGGTCGGCGGAAGGAAGCTGTTGCCAGGGTGTATCTTTTCCCCGGCGAGGGTAAGGTAGTAATCAACGATCATGAAATAGATAAATATTTTGGGCGTAAGATATTGGAAATGCAGGTACGACAACCTATGGAGCTTACCGGTACCGCAGGCCGGTTTAATATCAGGGCCTTTGTACGGGGTGGTGGAGTCAGCGGGCAGGCTGGCGCTTTAAGACAGGGTATTGCCCGCGCGCTGCTACAGGCTGATCCCAACCTTAGAATTACGCTCAAACGCGCCGGTTTTCTTACCCGCGACCCGCGCATGAAGGAACGCAGGAAATACGGATTAAAGAAAGCCCGCCGGGCGCCACAATTCTCCAAACGGTAGGCGGCGCTTGATAATTGCAAATTGAAGATTGGAAATTTTAAATATGGAAGATTAAGGAGTGTAAAGGTTTCCTTGCCTTTTTCCAGTGATTGTGTTATAATCATTTTGTTTAGTTGTTCCGCCCTGCTCTATC
>DMIY01000085.1 GCA_003457075.1 Desulfotomaculum sp.
CTATTAAGTCTCTTTTAGCTAAGATAGCATCACCTTTTCCCCAGCATATTCTTCTTTACGGGCCTCCCGGCGTGGGTAAAACTACTGCTGCCCGGCTGGCTTTGGAGACAGTTAAGCAGATGTCGTCTGGTTCTTTTGCTAAGGATGCTCCTTTCGTTGAGGTTGGAGGAGCTACCTTGCGCTGGGATCCGCGGGAGGTTGTCAATCCACTGCTGGGATCGGTGCATGATCCAATTTATCAGGGCGCCCGGCGGGAACTGGCTGAGAGCGGGGTGCCCGAGCCGAAGTTTGGCCTGGTTACTGAGGCCCATGGGGGAGTGTTGTTTATTGATGAAATTGGGGAGATGGATCTCCTCCTGCAAAATAAGCTCTTAAAGGTTCTGGAAGATAAAAGGGTTTACTTTGAATCTTCCTACTACGATCCACACGATGCCGGCATACCGCAGTATGTGCGGAAGATATTTGAAGAAGGAGCGCCGGCGGACTTTCTTTTGATTGGCGCCACGACGCGGGAATGCGAAGATATTAATCCTGCTTTGCGTTCGCGTTGTGCAGAGGTTTTTTTTGAACCACTTACGCCGCGGGATATCCAGCAAATTGTTATTCATGCCGCGAAAAAACTGGATGTGGTTTTGGAGGGAAAGATTTCTGAAATAATCAGCCGCTACACTATCGAGGGACGCAAGGCAATTGGTATTCTTGCTGATGCTTATGGCCTGGCTTGCTACCGCTGGCAAGGGGAAGATTCCAAGATTTGTATTACAGAACAGAATACTTATGAAGTACTTCAGTTGGGCCGGCTTACACCCTATGCTACTCGCCATTTGAGCGGCCAGCGTGAAGTGGGCAGGGTTTTTGCCCTGGGTGTGCTGGGCTTTTTGGGTTCCTTGCTGGAGATTGAAGCGGTAGTGTTTCCTGGCCGGGAAGCAGGACGAGGCACGATTCGATTTAACGATACTGCCGGTTCTATGGCTAAGGATTCGGTGTTTAATGCTGCCTCGGTGATTCGCAAAATTACGGGTAAGGATCTGGCTGATTACGATGTGCATGTTAACGTGGTGGGAGGCGGGCGCATTGATGGTCCTTCGGCAGGGGTAGCTATTTTCCTGGCTGTTTTTAGTGCTCTGCAAGAGTGTGCCTTGTCTTGCGATCTTGCTGTTACCGGAGAACTGTCGATCCAGGGCAGGATTAAGCCGGTAGGGGGTATTCCGGAGAAGATCTATGGAGCACGCCAGGCGGGAATCAAAAGGGTTCTTATCCCGTCAGAAAACCTGCACGATGTACCGCCTGACCTGTCGGATGTTGAGATCGTGCCGGTGTCCACGGTAGAAGACATCCTGACTCACGTCTTTTGATTTAGAAACTACTTATTGGGTGAACAAATATGACGGACATGATGGATAAAGTGCTTCCTCAAAACATTGATGCTGAACAATCAGTGCTAGGGGCCCTTTTTTTGGATCGGGGAGCGATTGCTAAAGTAGCCCGCTTTCTTAAGGCTGAGGATTTTTATCTGGAAGGTCACCGGCAGATTTACGAGGCAATCTTAAGCCTGGAGGAAAACGGGCGCCCCGTAGATCTGGTAACTGTAGTCAACTGGTTGCGGGACAAGGAGGTTTTGGAGAGGATTGGTGGGGCCACCTACGTGGCTTCCCTGGCCAGCATGTTGCCCACGGCTGCCAATGTGGAGTATCATGCCCGCATTATAGAGGAAAAGGCTCTTTTGCGCAACCTGATCCAGATCGCCACGCGTATTGCCGGTTTAGGTTATGAGGGGGGAGAGAGTGTCGAGCGGCTGATGGATGAAGCTGAAAGAATGCTTCTGGAACTGACCACCCGGCGTTCTTCATCCGTCTTTACATCTATCAAAGATCTTCTAATGGAGGTTTTGAAATATATAGAGGAAAGGTATCAAAACAAGGGATCGATCAGCGGGGTATCCAGCGGTTTCCTGGATGTGGACCGGCTGTGCTGTGGTATGCAGCCGGGAGACTTGCTGATTGTGGCCGGGCGGCCGGCGATGGGAAAAACCAGCTTTGCCCTGACCGTAGCCCATCACGTGGCGCTTCATCATCAACTGCCGGTTGCTGTGTTTAGCCTGGAAATGTCTAAAGAGCAGTTGGTGCAGAGAATATTATGTTCCGAAGCGATGGTTGATCAGCAAAAGGTGCGTAGTGGTTATCTTGGTGAGGGAGATTGGGCGCGTTTAACTCAGGCTGCTGTTGTACTGTCCCGGGCGCCCTTGTATATTGATGATTCTGCGCTCTTATCGGTGCGGCAGATAAGAGCCAAGGCCAATCGTTTACAGCAGGAAAAAGGGTTGGGGCTGGTTGTTATTGATTACCTGCAACTGATGCAGGCCGGCCAGCGGGCAGAAAACCGCCAGCAGGAAATCACGGAAATTTCCCGTTCCTTAAAGGGTCTGGCCAAGGATCTGAAAGTGCCTGTACTGGCTTTGGCGCAGCTCAGCCGCCAGGTAGAGCAGCGGCAGGATAAAAGACCGATTATGTCGGATTTAAGGGATAGCGGCAGCATTGAGCAGGATGCTGATGTGGTAATGTTTATTTATAGGGAGGAATATTATAAGCCGGATACAGAAAAAAAAGGAATTACCGAAATCATCGTGGCCAAGCAGCGTAACGGACCCACAGGAGTGGTGGAACTGGCATTCTTAAAGGAGTTTACCCGTTTCATGAACCTGGCGAAGCAGGAAGATACAAATAGCGATATGGTTGGAAACAAGACGAAAAAGGAAAAAGAAGTACCGTGACCTTTGTCCTGGTAAATGTTTTTGGTATAAATAATCATAAATTGTAAACAATAGTCGAATAGGAAAATCTCTTTTTTAAAAAAGGAGATGGCCCATGTTCGATTTTTTTAAATTTTTAAAAGGTTTACCTGCAGATAAACAGGCCCAGACACTCGACGTGTCTCCGGAAAGTCCGGGGGTCAAAGAGCAATCCTGGCGCAGCCAAAAGCTAAGAACCAGCCTAAAAGAAAACCTAACCACCTTACATTTTATTCTGGCTGATTGCTATGACGTGGTC
>DMIY01000201.1 GCA_003457075.1 Desulfotomaculum sp.
CCCCTTACCCCGCTCTTACCCTGACTGCCTGCCACCCCGCCGGCAGCGATCGGCAACGATTGATCGTCCGGGCCAGATTGACTTCCTAAATTCAGGGTTAGCCACTGCAAAAAGGTAGAGACGCAAGATGCCTATCCTACCACGGGCAGGCAGGATGCCTGCTCCACTTTAAATAAACTTAAAGCCCACCTGCCGTCACCACCTTTCGGTGGCTTTGCCTTTTTGTGACACATTTGTCTTGTTGACTTTTAATGTAAAGTTCTTTATCCTAAAAGAAGAGCCATAAATTTTTCTAGCCGGAAAATATTTTAAAGATATTTGCCTGCCATTACCCCCCAAAAAGAACTTTTTCCTTCGTAATAATTAAAGGGAAGGTAGAAACTGTAAAAAATTACTTCGATAGTTTAGAGGCTATCTATCCCCATTTTCACGTTTTTCGGGTGGCGCCCTGTTTTATGAGGAGGTGAGGTAACCAGGAACAACCAGTTAGTCTTATATCCATCCGGATTTTAAAAACATTCAATGAAAACAATTAACAGGAGGTTAAAAGTTATTATTATGAAAAAGCTTGTTTTGATTGTTGTCGCTGTTATGCTGCTGGCCATAGGCGCCGGCGTTGCCCTTGCCGGAAACGGCGCTCCCAGCGGCGCTCACTATAACCTGAATATTATTGGTGTCAGCAGTGACAAGAGCGCGGATATGACCGGCTCCAACGGCCACGTTATTTTTGTGCCTCTGGCTGGCAAAACCGCCATCCAGTTGACGGAAGGCGACTTTAAAGTTTTAGACGCCAACGGCACTGACGGCAAAGCTATCTTCCAACTGCCCAACCCTGACCCGGAGAACGACGGAATTACAACTTATTCTGTTTACGCCAGGGCACTCGGCAAGCCGGGCGGTTCTTCCACTACCACACCGTACATTATTGACGCAGACGGCAATTACTGGTACTCAACCGGCTCGGTAACCTTAAAGCGGGATAAGGGCAAATCCACTTTCCAGAACGTCTCCAAAGAACTGCTTTACGTCTATGTTGACATTGACGGAGACGGCACAATTGAACGGATACCCTTGTTTGGCGACAAAGCCTATGAATACTTCTGGGAATACGACAACAAAGGCCTTAAGCTGGCCCAGCTACGCTTTTACGAAATACCCACTGATGTTAATTAATACCGTTTAAGCAGAAGGTAAAAAAACAACACTAAATTGAAACTAAAAAGAATCAGGGTTAGTCCACCGAAAAAAGACAGGGACATGTCACTACAATTTTCCCTGTTTTTTTCTTTTTCGCCTTTTCATTAAGCAACGGCCTCTTTGAAAGCATTAATCAATTCCGGCATTGCCATGTTTAAGAACAAGCCTAATGCCGTTCTCGTTTTATCAATAATCATTCCCCACTGAAATTCGCCCATGACAATAACTATCCCCAAAGCATCATCGGCCATGTCTATAACATAATATCTCCCCAGTTTTGGCATTTCAGAACCTTGCATGGCACTTAATAATACTTGAGTAATTTGATTAAAAAGAGAGCTTGCCTGGGGTGTGGAGTTAAAATTAATCAACAACTGGCCGTCAGTGCTGGTCCATATTAAAGACGCAAGGAGACCTCGTCCCAGCACTTCTTTTTGAAAATCAATAAGGTCGTTCAGCTTGTCTTGTGCAACCATTTTTTTCATTTCCTTTCTAAGCCGGGTTCCTGTTTCAGTCCCGGGAAACTGTTCCTGCTACATGCGTCGTTCCCTGCCCGGTTGCAAAGGCGAAAAATTTTCTTGCCGGGGCCGGGCTTTTTACATACCTGCCGTTCTTTATATATCCGGCGTCCCAACTGGTGTCCACAGCCACCCATTTTCCGTCCAGGCACATTTCATTCCAGGCGTGGTTGATCCAGTCGTCATTCCTGTCTGCCGTGCCGGTGGTACAGGTAGATGATTTAGCCTGGCCGTAGACCACCCTCGTCTTAATGCCGGCGGCTCGTCCCAGGGCAGCGGTCAAAAAAGCATAGTCGCGGCACAACCCGGTTTTGGCCTTTAAAACATCCTTTGAAGTATTGACAATCGTCTGGTCGCCCGTCTTATACAGCGTATAATCATAAGAAATATTCTTCGCCACCCAGTCGTGAATAGCCAGGGCTTTCTCCCGCTCACCCGGCGCGCCCTTGTCTGCAGTGCCTGCCTGCTTGTGCGTTGCACGCAGACAGGCAGAGGCCGTAATACTTTGTGCCAGAGCAATGATCTCCGGGTCGTCGCAGTTAATATAGCCGGAAGGAGCCTCAAAAGCAATATCCCTGCCGGCAGAGTTCACAACGGTAAAATAGATTTCCCCGCTGTACCTGCGCGGATTACCATCCACCCAAACACCATAGGAGCCAGAGCCGTAGCGCAGCCAAATTTTTTGGGCAAACTTGCCTTCTTTTACTTCTATGGGATAAACGTTTACTTCGTCCCCCGGCCCTTTAACACACGCCCATATTTTTTCCCGGACACTGCTTCCGCTAATTTCAAACCAGCCGTCTACGCCTGTCTGCGTGCAGGCAGGCTCATCGACCGTAATTTCCGCAGAACTCTGCCTGTGCGTGGCACGCAGACAGGTATACCCAACGTAGCTTCCCTGCGCAAAAGCCGCAGAAGGGGAATAACCTGCCTGTCCAACAAGAAGAAACAAAAAAACAAGTCCAACAACCACTCCCGCCTGCCGCCGGCTAAAACCCTTTCCCGCATTTTTTACCATCTCGTTTCACCCCCGGTTGTAATTTAAGGCCCACCTGCCGGTATAAAGCAGATGGGCCTTAATTACCCCCTGGGTTTAAACCGGCAACTGGCTGGCACTTGCGGCCCTTCTTTTCCGGCCGCTTTAGCCCCTTTAGTTTTGCGCCACCGCCTTTCAGCGGCTTTGCCTTTTTCGGTTGTGGGCCAACATGATCTTTTAAACTTTTGATTAAGAAACCTTAAAGCCCGCCTTGCTTTTGCCGGCAAGGCGGGCTTTAGATTACCCCCTGGGTTTAAACCGGCAACTGGCTGGCACTTGCGGCCCTTCTTTTCCGGCCGCTTTAGCCCCTTTAGTTTTGCGCCACCGCCTTTCAGCGGCTTTGCCTTTTTCGGTTG
>DMIY01000049.1 GCA_003457075.1 Desulfotomaculum sp.
TTTTTAACGTCACAAAGCTTCTCTGGCGTTCGCTGTTGATCTTTTTGCATACTGTTATCTGCGCGATTCGCTTAAGCCGATTCGCTAACCTCACCTGCGCCGTGTCTCGTTACCGGCATTACGCATAAGTAGCTCCTTGCAAGCGAACGGCAAGCATGCTATTTTCATGCTTTGTGAAGAGGGCGTCAACCATCATGGGCAACTCCCTTGAAAGCAAACTGACCGGTTCCCTCTCCCTTGAAGGGAGAGGGTCAGGGTGAGGGTGATGGGTGGAAAAATGCCCCCTTCCCCTAACCCTTCCCACTAGGGGAGGGGGAATTGCTAAATATGCTATTTTTTCATGATCAATAGTGGAAACGACACGTTCCCATGGGGAACTTTCTTGGAAACAGTCGTCGGATGTCTTTACAGGGAATCTTTGCAACATAAAACCATTTTCTTTCTAAAAATTTTTTGGGGATCACTTTAGATACACCCGCGGCGCCCGGCTGTTAACCATGCACACAACTTCATAATTGATTGTGCCAATAGCTTCCGCCACTTCTTCCACGGGCAAGACACCCTCTCCCTGGCGGCCGAAGAGCACAACCTCGTCTCCCGGACACACCCCGTCAATATATCCCGCATCCACCATACACAGATCCATGCACACCCGGCCCACCACTTCCGCCCTTTGCCCGTGGATGAGAACTTTCCCCTTAGAGGACAACAGCCTGTTGTAACCATCGGCGTAGCCCACCGGCAGGGTGGCAATAACAGTAGGCCGGGGAGTCCGGTAGATGGCGCCATAGCTGATTTTGCAGTTGGCGGGAACATTTTTGACCTGCGCCACCCTGGTTTTGAAAGTCATAGCCGGCTGTAAGCTGATTAATGAGCGTTGGACTTCATCAGAAGGGTATAAACCATAAATGATGATCCCCGGCCGCACCAGGTTTAAATGAGTCTGGGGCAGATCAATCAGCGCCGCACTGTTGGCGCAATGTTGCAAGGGAATTTCCAGCCCTGCTTTTCGCAACCCGTCCAGAAAAGAAACAAACAGATTAAACTGCAGCCGGGCATAGCTCTTATCCCGGCTGTCGGCAGTGGCAAAGTGGGTAAAGATACCTTCTACATTTAGATGTGGAAGGCGGGCAATCTGCAGCGCCTCTTTGGTGGCAACTTCGCCGCACTGCAGGCCCAGGCGGCCCATTCCGGTGTCAATCTTAATATGTACTGTGGCCCGCTTGCCCAGACGGGCTGCGGCGGCATCCAAGACGGCAGCCATCTCCAGGGTATAGACGGCCTGGGCCAGGGAAAGATCTACCACTTCGGCAAACTGGCTATAAGGTGTATATCCCAGAAGTAAGATGGGAACGTTAATGCCTGCCGCTCTTAACTCTTTCCCTTCGGCTATTGTGGCCACAGCCAGCCTGCCGGCCCCATTGGCCAGGGCAGCCTGCGCCACTTCCACTGCCCCGTGGCCGTACGCATTGGCCTTCACCACGGCCATGATTCCCGCCCGGGGAGAGACAAGCCGGCGAATTTCCTGCATGTTTCGGACAATAGCCTTTAGATCTATCTCTGCCCAGACCGGGACCTCTCGCATCATCACATCTGTCCTCCAGGAAAATTTTCTTCTGTTTCCTTAAGCGCCTCCGGTAAGCAGGTCAGTATATCTCCGGCCAAAAGTCCACGGTAACCTTTCTGCCGGGCCGCATAATCACCGGCCAAGCCGTGCAGGTAAGCGCCGGCGGCGGCAGCTTCTAAAGCCCCCAGCCCTTGCCCCAGCAAACCGGCAATTATCCCTGTAAGCACGTCCCCGCTTCCTCCTGTAGCCATACCCGGGTTACCCGTAGAGTTTATGTACACCGTCCCGCCGGGCGCCGCTACGATTGTAGCAGCCCCTTTTAATAATACTACCGCTCCCCATGTCCTGGCTGCCTGTTCGGCGACAGATAGGCGCTGCTTTTGTACCCCGGCCGTAGTTTTACCGGTCAGCCGGCCCATTTCTCCCGGATGGGGGGTAAGCACAAGAGGAACCAAAGTATGCTGAAAAATATCCGGATGATCGACCAGGCAGTTCAAGCCGTCAGCATCCAGCACGCAACTCGTACGCAGAGCCGGCAAAAGTTCCCGTACCATGGCTGCGGTTTCGGGGTGCGTGGTTATTCCGGGACCTAAAGCCACAACATCAGCACGTTCCGCCAGAGCCAGAATATCATCCAGGGCGTTCCGGCTGATGGTCTGCCCGGATGTTGCCGGCAGGGCCACGGTCATTATCTCCGTGAGCTTGCCGGCCACCAGCTTCTGCAGTTCCGCCGGCACGGCCAGGGTAACCAATCCTGCTCCAGCCCTGGCGGCGCCCTCTGCAGCCAGGCAGGCTGCTCCGGTCATACCCGGGGAGCCGGCAACTACCAGCACCCGCCCACAATCGCCTTTATGAAAGCCTGCCGGACGGGGCGCCAACCAGTTGCTCACCACTTCCCGGGTTAATAAGTGCCTCTTTAGGTATTCAGCTTTCAACAGGAAGGAAGGAATAGAAATATCAGCCACGTGCAGCCTGCCCACATAGCCCGCACCCGGCTGCTGGACCAAGCCCAGCTTGAGCAGGCCAAAGGTAACGGTTTGAGTAGCCTGTACACAGGGTCCCTCTACCAGTCCGCTGTCGGCCTCCAGGCCGGAAGGAATATCCACTGCCACTACAGGTTTGCCGCTGTCATTAATAGCCTGAATTACTCCGGCCGCCGGCTGGCCCGCAAGGCCCTTAAAACCGGTACCGAAAATAGCGTCGATAATTAAATCACTACCTGCCAGAAACGAGCGTAGATGATCAAGCTGATCACCCTGACCTACAGCATATACCGGCTGGCCCATTTTCTCCCAGATGCGCAGGTTAACGCCCGCATCTCCTGCGATTTCAGTGGTTTTAGCCAGAAGAAAAACCTTTACCCTGCCTCCCATATTAAACAGGTGACGGGCTACTACAAAACCGTCACCACCATTATTCCCTTTACCGGCAAAAACACTAATTACCTTTCCCCGCACATCTCCCAGCATCTGCCGGGTAACTTCCACTACTTTAAGACCAGCGTTTTCCATCAGCACTATGCCGCTAATTCCGTAGTCTTCTATGGCCAGACGATCTAATTCTCTCATTTCTGCTGCACTGACTACCCGCATCAACTGTTACCCTCCCAAAACCAGGGCAAAGGCGACAGCTCTGGTTTGATCATGAGACAGACTGATCAGCGCCTTGCAGATGCCCTTTTCTCTGGCTATGGCTGCCACTTTGCCGTGTAATGATATTTCAGGAGCCTTACCGGATTGCGCCACTACTTCTACGTCCTGCCAGTTGCAACCCTGGGCCAGTCCTGTTCCCATGGCCTTTAACACCGCCTCTTTAGCTGCGAAACGGACAGCGTAACAGGGGAAAGGATCCCGCTGCTGACTGCAGTAGGCTAATTCCCCGGGAGTAAAGATCCTTTTTAAAAACCTGCCTGAAAATCTTGTTGCCGACCGCCGTAAGCGGTTAATTTCAATAATATCCGTACCTACACCTCTTACCAAAGCAGACCCGCCTTATTGTCCCTAATACTCTTTTAAAAACCAAGTATTTTTCTCAATTTTTTAGCCTGCGCCCGGCTGACGGGCACTTGACTTTTTTCTTTATCCTCGACTACTAAATTATAGGTACCGTTAAAAAAAGGTATAATTTCCTTTACCTTGTGCAGGTTGACAAGATAGCAGCGATGTGTCCGGAAAAACACCATCGGATTCAAACGGCTCTCCAGTTCCTTTAAAGTAAACCGGACAAGCAGTTTTTCTTCATAGGTTTTTAAGTAAACATAATCCTGTTCGGTAAAAGCAAAAAAGAGATCGGATTCGGCCACCAGTACAGTTTTCCCCTGTTTTTCCG
>DMIY01000196.1 GCA_003457075.1 Desulfotomaculum sp.
GTATATTTAGTTTACCATACAAGATAAAATTTATTTCCGGAGGTTTTTGCCATGTATAAACAACATTGCTGGTACAGGATCATTCCCGTGCTTGCAGTTTTAACCATACTGTCCTTATTTCTGGTTAGTTGCCAGTCCCCTAAAAAAGAGCAAAAGCTCACCGCCAACGGGACCATCGAGGCTACGGAAGTGAAGGTAGTAGCCGAGGTTGGCTGCATGTTAAAGAAACTGGCTGTAAAGGAAGGAGATCGCGTGCAGGCCGGTCAGGTCATCGGCCAGTTGGACGAAACAAACTACCGGATCCTGGTGGAGCAGGCTGGAGCCGGCGTTGCCGGAGCCCGGGCCGCTTTGGACGAGGCCAGGGCCGGCGCCCGCGAGCAGGAAATCGAAGCTTCCCGCCGGGAGGTGGACCGCCTGGCGGCCCAAGTGGCTGGCGCGCAGGAACAAGTAACTCTCCAGGAAGACAACTTAAAGCGGGCAAGGGAACTCTTTCAGGCAGGAGCACTGCCGGAACAGGAACTGGTAATCCGGGAAGTCCAGAGTAACACCGCCCGTTACCAGTTGGAAGGAGCGCTGGCTCAATTTGAAGCCGCCCGGGCCAGGTTGAACCTGCTCCGGGCAGGCAGCAGAAAACAAACCATCGAGCGCCTGGACGCCGCAGTCAACCAGAGCGAGGGTAATCTTAAACTGGCCCAATTAAACCTGCAGAAAACCCGGCTTATTGCTCCGGCCGGCGGCATGGTGGCCGGTTGTAATTTTAAAGAAGGTGAATTAATTCGCCCCGGCGCAGAAGTGGTGACTCTTTTGAATGATCATAGCCTCTGGCTTCACGTTTACGTTCCGGAAAACAGGCTGGGCCGGGTAAAAATAGGGCAACCGGTGCAAATTCAGGTAGACACCCACCCGGGCAAAACCTTTCCCGGCCAGATGGAATATATTTCTCCCCGGGCCGAATTTACCCCCCGCAACGTGCAAACCGCGGAAGATAAGGTAAACCTGGTCTTCCGGGTGAAGATCCGAATCACCGGAGGGCAGAAGGAATTAAGGCCGGGATTACCTGCAGACGTTACCTTCATTACGGCCACCCCTTAAAGTATTTCAGTAGCCCACCCTTAGTGTTGCACTACTGCTACAAAAAAGATGATTTTCAGGATAGGTAATATCTTTTAGAGGAGTCAAGAAATTTGAACGGATTGATGCCTGATTATAACCGTAGAAATAAAGATGCGGAAGTATCTCCGGCAATTGAGTACGCCATCGAAGCGCATGCCCTCGGCAAGAACTTCGGCTCCGTTCAGGCAGTACGGGAAGTCAGCTTTCAGGTTCCCGCCGGAAGCATCTTCGGCCTTTTAGGCCCCAACGGTTCCGGCAAGAGCACTACCATCCGCATGCTCTGCGGGCTTATGCGCCCCAGTACCGGCAACGGGCGGGTGCTGGGGCTGGATATTATTACCCGGTCCGAAGCGATTAAGGCCAGCATCGGCTATATGTCCCAGAAATTCAGCCTTTACGAGGATCTAACGGTAACCGAAAACCTGCATTTTTTCGGCAGCATTTATGGCCTGAGCAAACCAGAGATTGCCCGCCGGGGTCAGGAACTCTCCCGGGAGATGAAACTGGAGGGGCGGGATAACCAGTTGGTCAGTACCTTGTCCGGCGGCTGGAAACAGCGGCTGGCCCTGGCCTGCGCCTTTATCCACCAACCCCGGCTGCTGGTGTTGGACGAACCTACCGCCGGGGTAGATCCGGTTTCGCGCCGGCTTTTCTGGATATTATTAGACGAACTGGCTGCCGGGGGAGTAACCATCCTGGTTACCACCCACTACATGGATGAAGCCCAGCATTGCCACCTGGTAGCCTTGATGAACAGGGGGCGGTTACATGCTTTCGGGCCGCCCCGGCAATTAATAGCCGAGGAAGGCCTGGATAGCCTGGAAGACGTTTTCATCAAAATGGCCACCGGCGGGGAGTGATTCAATGAGCTGGAATCGTCTATTAACCATTGTGCGCAAGGAATTTATCCAAATTCGCCGGGACCCGCCCAGCCTGGTTATTGTTTTTGTTATGCCGGTGTTGATGCTGCTGCTCTTCGGCTACGCCGTAACCACTGATGTGGAACACATCCCCCTGGCCATGTTCGATCAAGACCGGAGCCAGGCCAGCCACCTACTGGCGCAGGATCTTGTTAACACCGGATATTTTGACCTGGCCTTTTTGGTAAACAGCAATAAAGAATTAAAAGCCCTTCTGGATGGCGGAAGGGCCCGGGCTGGATTGATTATCCTCACCGGTTACGCCCGCAGCTTGCGCCGGGGAGAAACGGCTGCCGCCCAGTTGCTGGTGGACGGCTCCGACCCCCTGGTAGCCCGTACTGCTCTTTCCGCGGCGGAGGCTGTGGGCCGGGTCAAATCCCAGGAGCTCCGGCTGGTTGCCTTAAGCAGGGAAGGTTTGGCTTTACCCGCTGGCCCGGCTATTGACCTGCGCACCCGGGCCTGGTACAATCCCGGACTGGAAAGTTTGAAATTCAATATCCCGGGCCTGATAGGCCTGATCATGCAAAATGTAACCATCATGCTCACCGCCTTTGCCCTGGTACGGGAACGGGAACGGGGCACCCTCGAACAACTGATGGTCACCCCGATAAAGGGGGCCGAATTAATGATCGGGAAACTTATCCCCTACATAATCGTTGCTTTTGTGGATATGGGCCTGGTTTTAGGCATCGGAACCCTGTGGTTTAAAGTACCGGTAGTTGGAAGCATCTTTTTGCTCCTGGGGTTGACCCTGCTCTTTCTGGTTTTCTCTCTGGGATTGGGCATGTTTTTCTCAACCATTGCCCGCACTCAACTGCAGGCCATGCAGATGACCATGCTCTTCATTCTGCCCAGCGTATTGTTGAGCGGTTTCATCTTCCCCCGGGCCTCCATGCCCCTGCCCATCCAGTACCTGGGAAACCTCATTCCCCTTACTTACTTCCTGGATATCTTGCGGGGAATCATGCTCAAAGGGACAGGGATCAACTACCTCTGGGGAGACATCTTCCCCCTGGCCGGATTTGGCCTGGGGATCATCATCCTGGCCTCGCGGCGTTTCCGGAAACAGGTAGAGTAAGCAGGCTGGCTTCGCAGCTTGCTTCAAGCGACGGCAAACAAGCGGCAAGCAGAAATCCATTTTCACAAGGAGCGCCACCTGTGGAAACAAAAGAGAAAATTCTGTATACCATGAAGAAACTGGCCGGCCGGAAGGGCTTCAGCGCCATAACGACCGATCAACTGGCTGCCGCCAGTGGAACAAGTAAGCGTACCCTTTACCGTTACTTTAGAAGCAAGGAAGAAATAGTTGAGAAGGTGTTGGAATCCGTAATGGCCGGCGTCGACCAACGTGTCGGGGAAATTGTTGCCGGTCCGGCCAGCCCTCCGGAAAAACTAAAAGCCATTGCCCGCACCGTCGCCGAAGGAGTACGCTTTATGGAACCTCATATTTTTGACGATCTCCAGCGCCATTACCCGCACCTGTGGGATAAAATAGACCGCTTTCGCGCCAGCCGCATCCACAGGCTGGAACAAATCTATGTGGAAGGCTGCCGTCTGGGGTACTTCCGGGAAGTTAATTCCGACATATTGTTGGCAGCCTTCCTGTCCGCCCTGCAGGCCGTGGTTACCCCGGCCTTTTTCGTCAACCGCGCCGTCTCTTTGCCCCAGACCCTGGATGCCCTCCAGGAAATTTTCCTGCACGGGATCAGCAGCCTGCATATTCCAGAAAAGAAAAAATGACTATGGCTATCAACTTAGTTTAAGCCTGACCGCTTCAGATAGACCAGGCCACCAAAATCAGCTATGCACCACCCGGTCCTTTAGTTCGGACACTTTGCTGTCGTTGAAGCGGTCTACGGTGCTCAAATAGCCGGTGATGCGGCGCACCCGGCGGATGGCGGCAGAGCCGCAGCGGGGACAATTATCCTCGTTGATCACGCCGAGAAGGTTGCAGTTGGTGCAGAAGTCTACCGGGAAGTTAATGGCTGCATAGCCCATATCGCAATCCTTCATGTGCCGGATGATGGCTTCTACTGCCTCCGGGTTGTGCACCGGAGGCGAGGCCATTTCCACGTAGCTGATGTGGCCGGCGTTGCAGTGCTTGTGATACGGACCCTCCAGCTTGATCTTATCGTAAGTGCTGATCGAGAAACTTACCGGGATATGGAACGAGTTTGTATAATAGTCATTGGTGGTTACCCCGGGAATCAAGCCGAATTCTTTGCAGTCCAGTTTGACAAACCGGCCGGTTAAGCCTTCCGCCGGGGTGGCCAGCAGGGTATAGTTCAAGTTATACTCTTCGCAGGCCTCATCAACCCTGCGGCGCATGAAGACCACGATCTCCTGCCCCAGGACCTGGCATTCCTCGTCTTCACCGTGATGCCGTCCGGTTAAAGCAGTCAGCGCTTCGGCTAGGCCGATAAAACCAACTGCCAGGGTGCCGTGGATAATGGCTTCTTCGATCGGATCATCAGGTTTAAGCTCCTCCGAACCGAGGTAAAGGCCCTGGCCCACTACAAAGGGGATGTCTTTCACCTTCAAGGCGGCCTGCACCTTGAAGCGGTGGTGCAGTTGCCGGATGGAGAGATCCAGCACTGCCGAAAGCTGCCGGTAAAACTCGTCCAGGTTTCGCCCGGCCTTAAGGGCCAGCCGGGGCAAATTTATGGTAGTGAACGCCAGGTTGCCCCGTCCCGGCGTTCCCTCCGGTCCCCGCCGGTTGGCCATAACC
>DMIY01000185.1 GCA_003457075.1 Desulfotomaculum sp.
ATTCTGAGTTCTGAGTTCTGGATTTTATTTTCGAGGGAGAAGCCAGGGAAATGGGCAGGCGTGGCAGTTTTGGGGACAGTTTCAGATTTGCGTCAGCGGGAGTCCTTGATGCTCTGCGAACTCAACCCAATATGCGTTTTCACTTTTTTATCGCTGGCGGGGTGCTGGTCTTTGCATTGTTTTTGGGGCTAAAAGCCGGCGATTTCGTGCTTATCTTTTTTGCTGTTGGGTTGGTGCTGGTTGCCGAGATGTTTAATACGGCGGTGGAAGCAACTGTTGATCTATTTGGCCCCGGGTACCATCGCCTGGCTAAAACTGCTAAAGATGCAGCGGCAGGGGCAGTATTATTAGCGGCGATTAATTCTGTAATAGTGGGTAGCTTAGTGTTTTATCCCTACCTTGTGGCACTGGGTAAAAGATTGTTGGGAGGATAGAGAAGATGATTAAGCTGCCGGCGACGGATTTTCCCGTAGAGAAATTGGTTAACGCTGCCCGTGCTGCTAAAGAGGCGGCATATACTCCTTATTCCCGTTTGCGGGTAGGGGCTGCGCTTTTAACTGTTCAGGGACGCCTTTATAAGGGGTGTAATATTGAAAACGCTTCGTACAGCCTGGCCATTTGCGCCGAGCGGGTGGCGCTTTTCAAGGCGCTAAGCGAAGGAGAAAAAGACATTTGCGCGCTGGCTGTTATTTCTGATCTTGGCGAACGATGTACTCCTTGTGGTAGTTGCCGGCAGGTTTTGGCTGAGTTTGGTACGGAGATAAAAATATTCATGTGCAACAGCAGGGGCGAATATCACGTGCAAACGGTAGCGCAGTTGCTGCCGTTGCCTTTTAAGCTTTAGTTCTTGGAATTGACAAAAGGTGATAAAAACTGGTAAATTAGCTTTGGCTGTCAGTTCAGCGTGGTTTTTACGACCTTCTCCGAACCTTACCGGGTGAAGGCCGTTTTAGTTTATACTGTCATTGCACGGCAACTAGCCTTAAAGGGGAGAAACAGGTTATATGCCAAAGGATCACGAAGCATTCCAGCAAGCAATTTATAGTTTTTTAGAAGAAGGTGCTACGGACGGGCTGCGCCGCAGTTTACAGGAAGTACACCCGGCAGACATTGCAGAAATGTTTCCTGTGCTTAGTCTGGCCCAGCGCGTAAAACTACTGAGAATAATGGACCCGGAACAGGCCTCTCTGGTGCTTTTTGAACTGGATCGTGAGATGCTGCCCCCCCTTATTGAGAGCCTGGGCTTTAACAGAACGGCAGATATTCTGGATGCCATGTCTACAGACGATGCTGCCGATTTGCTGGGTAATCTGCCCGGAGGAATCAAGCAAAAATTGCTTGATTTAATGGAAACCCAGGAGGCAGAGGATGTTGCCGAACTATTAGAGTATGCCGAAGATACTGCCGGCGGTATTATGACGACAGAATTTGTGGCTATTCACCAGGATATTACTGCCGAACGGGCTATTCAATTACTGCGGGAAATTGCTCCTGATGCTGAAACCGTCTATTACGTTTATGTGGTCAATCGCCAGGCTCAGTTAGTCGGGGTTATTTCTTTGCGGGAATTGATTCTGGCTGCCCCTGCCATGCTCATTGAGGAAATCATGCGCAGAAAAGTAATCAGCGTTAACGTGAATACCGACCAGGAAGAAGTGGCAAAACTAGTGGCCAAATATGATTTCCTGGCTGTTCCCGTAGTCAATGACAATAATGAGCTTTTAGGGATTATTACCGTAGATGACGTATTGGATGTTATTGAAGAGGAAGCCACCGAAGATATGATGCGGATGGCGGCAAATATTGATGTGGATGAGCAGGGGCCTGACGCCGGGGTCCTGCGCCGTGCCAGCAGACGTTTGCCCTGGCTGATAGGCCTGCTTTTTGGCGAACTGATCGCGGGGCACGTGATCGAAGGTTTTTCCGGTACGCTCCAGAATATGACGGCCCTGGCCTTTTTTATGACAGCTTTGGCCGGCGGGACCGGGAATGCCGCTACCCAGTCCCTGACAGTGGTGGTCAGGGGTATTGCTACCGGAGAAGTTAACCCCCGGCAGGTTTTTAAGGTTGTCTGGGGAGAAGCTCAGGTGGGTCTTTTTATAGGATTGACCAGTGGTTTGGTGCTGGCCGGTCTTGCCTTGTTATGGCAGGATTCGCTTTCCCTGGGCCTGGTGGTAGGAGCTTCACTGGCCTTAAGTATTACATTATCCACTATTTTAGGAAGCTTGGTGCCGGTGATAATAAACCGTTTCGGTATTGACCCGGCCCTGGCCTCCGGACCTTTTATCGCTACGTTAATGGATGTTACGAGTATGTTCATTTACTTTAGCCTGGCCACATTGATTCTGGTCAGGTAGATCCCAATGAAGCTGTGGCAAGGCTTGCCTCAAGCGTCGGGGGATAATGGCAGGAAAGGGTTTTTTTGATCGCGCCTTGCGTCGCAGAAAAGTTTATGTTAAAATAAACTTGGTAAATTATACACGCCTCTTGACTTTTGGCAGGGTTGCCTTATAGTGAGGTTTGCCAACAAGGATGATAGTGGCGGAGGGGAAAAACCAGGGGGAGGGAGGTGTATTAGTGGCTATTATTTCCATGAAGCAGCTTTTGGAGGCAGGGGTGCACTTTGGGCATCAGACCAGGCGGTGGAACCCTAAAATGGCTCCTTATATTTTTACCGACCGTAATGGTATCTATATTATAGACCTGCAAAAAACCGTCAAAAAAATAGAAGAGGCGTATAATTTTATTAAGCAGGTTGCTGTCGACGGAGGAACTCTCCTCTTTGTCGGTACCAAGAAGCAGGCGCAAGACGCTGTACGGGAGGAAGCTGATAGGTGTGGCATGTTTTATGTTAACCAGCGTTGGCTGGGTGGTATGATGACCAATTTTCAGACCATCCGCCGCCGGATTAACCGCCTGCAGGAATTGGAGCAGATGGAAAGCGAAGGCGCTATAAATGTGTTGCCCAAAAAAGAAGTTGCCGGTCTGATGCGCGAAAAAGAGAAACTTCAGAAATCCGTAGGCGGCATAAAAGGGATGAAGAAACCTCCCGACGCAATTTTCGTTATTGACCCGCGTAAGGAGCGAATTGCTGTGGCAGAAGCCCGTAAACTTAAGATACCAATTGTGGCTGTTGTAGATACGAACTGTGACCCCGACGAGATAGATTATGTTATTCCGGGTAATGACGATGCCATTCGTGCTGTACGGTTGATGACCAGTAAAATGGCCGACGCTATTTTGGAAGGCAGGCAGGGCGAGCAACTGGCTGAAGCACTATAGGCCTGATAAATATTTTTTAGCAGGAGGTTTCTCCTGCATTTTTCTATCAATTGGATTATAGTGTTGCAATTAAGGGGAAAATATGGTTGATGCTTTTTTGAAGGAGGTTTTAAAAATAGCTATGGCTGAAGTAACTGCAGCAATGGTTAAAGA
>DMIY01000184.1 GCA_003457075.1 Desulfotomaculum sp.
CTGCCAGATCCTGGCCGACCTGCAAACAATCATAGAGCACAAGGGCGCCCTGCCAGGATTAAAGCTGGCTTACGTGGGGGATGGCAATAACGTTTGTCACAGCCTTATCTTTGGCTGCGCCAAAACAGGCATCCACATCAGCATAGCCTCCCCGGATGGGTATAAGCCTGAGCAGGAGATCGTAACCCTGGCCCGGCAGGACGCAGAAAAAACCAAAAGCCGGATCGAAATCCTCACCGATCCGACAGAAGCTGTTGATGGGGCTGACGTAATTGTGACCGATGTGTGGGCCAGCATGGGCCAGGAATCCTTTGCCGCCGAAAAAGCTAAAATCTTTGCTCCCTACCAGGTAAATCAGGCCCTTGCCCAACACGCTAAACCGGATTTTATTTTTTTACACTGCCTCCCCGCCCACCGCGGCGAAGAAGTTACCAACGACATTATCGGCGGCCCGCATTCGGTAATCTGGGATGAAGCAGAAAACCGCCTGCATACTCAAAAAGCAGTACTGGCTTTATTATTATGAAAAGACTAAAACCGCTACTTAACCGAATGCCGGAGCTTGACTGCTTCTTTTTCTTTGCCTTTCCTTCCCAACACCCAGTAAAAGACCAGCGATAATCCCACCGGTACAGAGGCCAACATAAACATATCAGCATACCCCACTGCTTCCGAAATCATTCCCCCAAAAACTGCTCCCAGAGCAATACCCAGATCAAAAGCCGAAAAGAAAGTACCGTTGGCCGCCCCCCGGCGGTGAAAAGGAATATTGTTAACAGCCATCGCCTGCATACTGGGCTGGACACTGCCAAAGCCAATGCCATAAAGAACGGCAACCCATAAAAACATCCACAATTGTTCAGCCCTGGATAACACAAGCATGGCTGCAAATATGGCAATCGTTCCTGGTATCACCACCACATCGTAACCCTTGCGATCCAGCAAAATCCCGGCAATAGGACGAATAACGGCGATCACTATAGCGAACACCGTAAAGAATATCCCTATGTTTTCAATGCCTTTCTGGGCTGCATAAAGAACAAGAAAAGAAATAAGGGAGCCATAAGAGGTGGCAAAAAAGAAGATTGTCAGGGAGGGCCGCAAGGTGCTTTTTTCTATAAACACCACCTGCGAAGACACCTGACCGGCAGGCGCCTGCTGGTAATGAATCAAAGCTCCGAAGATCAGGGCAACAACTGCCAGTAAGGCTGCGCTTATAAACAAAACATTAAAGTTAAACCAGCCAATGATGTATAAACCGAGAGCCGGCGCAACAGCCATGGAAACAGTGGACGTCAGACCAAAGTACCCCATGCCTTCACCCAGCCTTTGTTCTGGAATTAAATCAGAAACCACTGTGGCTGCTGCCGTTGATGAAGCCCCCCAACCAAAACCGTGAATAAAACGAATAACTAACAGGATCATTACGGTTTGCGCCCACTGATAAACCAGGCATGACAGGGCAAACACTCCCAGGCCAAGAAAATATATGCTTCTTCGTCCCCAGATGTCCAGGCCCTTTCCTACCAGGGGCCTGATGAGCCCCGCCGAAATGGTAAAAAAGCCAAAAACCAGCCCTACATCGCTCTTTTTGCCACCCAAAAAATCAACGTATACGGGGATAGTTGGTAACAATATTTGAAGACTAATAAAACTAGCCAGGTTGGAAAAACAAATCAAAACAAAATTACGGGTCCACAATTTTTCCCGGGGAAGATTTGTTTGATCCTGGATCGACATACTATAAATATTCCTCCATAATACATCAATACATCAACAAATAAATTAACCACAGAAGACACATTGCCTGTCAACCGGCTTTTTTACTTGAGGCCTTTTTAATACCCTCCAGCAAGCCGCCTAAATCTTCCAACCGCTGAAGTATACCCGGCCATTGATCCTGAGCGGCTCCTAAAAAACGAACATGCATGAAGTTGCCCTCCCCCGAATTTACGTAGTTGTTTCTACTTCTCGACAGTCGTTTCCTGCTTATGAACTCCCTCGTATCCCTATTATAGAATTCCTTTATAAAGCCACTTGACTATCCACAGATTTTTGTTTACCATCGTTAGCAGGGAATTCTCTTGTTCCACAGTTCTTTCGTTTAGGGCTATCTGTAATGCCTGCATCAGAGGTGAACTGGTTGTCCTTATTTAAGTCTCCTTTCATAGCCTTGATGGCATTAATATTTGTGATTACCGGGGGCATGCTGGCATTTCATCAACTCGAGGGGATGGGTTATTTCGACGCCCTGTGGCTGACAGTGGTCAGCATCGCTACGGTGGGCTATGGCGATATAGTTCCTCATACCGCCACCGGCCGGACAGTAGCCATGGTGATCATCGTAAGCGGTGTAGCTTTATTTACCTATGTATTGAGCACCCTGTTCTTATACCTGATGGAGGGACATATCAGCAACGTCTGGGGGATTAAAAGAATGATGCATAAAATCAACCACCTGCACAACCATATCATAGTTTGCGGCGCCGGGAGGGTGGGAAAAGAGGTAATTACCCATCTAAAGCACGGAAAGATTCCTTTCGTGGTGATCGAGAAAGACCCCGCCCCGATAGAAACGCTCAAGACAGACGGAATATTGTACATCGCAGGGGATGCCACCGAGGATCGCACATTAACGGCTGCCGGGGTGCATCGGGGGCGGACGGTAATCACCACCCTCCCCGAAGACGCCGGCAATCTATTCATCACCATAACCTGCAAGGACTTTAACCCTGACATAAGAGTGGTAGTGCGGACCAATCGGCCGGAATCGATGGTACGATTTAAAAGGGCGGGAGCGGATCACGTGATTTCTCCGGCAGCCATTGCCGGCAACCGTATGGCCCTGGCAGCCATAAAACCGGCAAGCGTAGCCTTTGTTCAGACCCTCATTGAAAAACCGGATGTGAGCCTGGACTTAGAAGAACTGCTTATTCCCCAGAACTCTTCCCTGGCTTACAAAGAGTTAAGACAATCCGGCCTGCGGGAAAAATTCAGCACTCAGTTGCTGGCAATCATTAGAAACGAACAAACCATTGTCACACCTGAACCATCGGAAAAACTATTACCCGGTGACCTGCTTATTGTCTTCGGTCCCTCAGACAAACTGACCGCCCTGGAAGCCGAAGTTACCGCGTCACAAAACCCGGAGTAAAGTACTTAAATTTAACCACAGAGGACACGGAGCACGTAAGCATTTGCAATCAACAGTCAACTTCTGCCGCGCTGCGGATAATCTCCTTCACGCTTCTTTCGAACTTTGGCCGGGGCAACATAATAACCCGGCCACATTTTAAGCACCTGAGGCGAAAATCTATACCCGTGCGCATTATTTCCCACCGATCTCCCCCGCAGGGGTGAACTTTGCGCATCTTTACTACGTCGCCTACATTATACTTAAACAACACCAGGATCTCTCCCTTGCCTTTTAGCCTCTCATGATCCTAAAAATACCTTGTAGCCCTTGTAGGCCATGTAAACATCCCCCTTGCTGGCTACCTCAAAAGGTGAATGCATGCCCAGCAAAGGCACCCCGCAATCCAGCACATCCATCCCGTGCTCTGCCATTAAATAAGCGATGGTGCCCCCGCCGCCCTGATCCACTTTACCTAACTCACCTGTCTGCCAGACGACGCCCTCTTTATTAAACAACTGCCGCACAAAGGAAACAAACTCAGCACTGGCATCGCTGGCTCCTCTTTTTCCACCGGAGCCCGTGTACTTGGAAATCACCAACCCACGCCCCAACAATGGAGCGTTTAGCTTATCCATTACGTCTGTGTAACCGGGATTAGTGCCAGCGGTTACATCTGCCGAAATGGCACGTGAATTGGCCAGCACGCGCCGCAAAACCAGCTCACTGTATTGCGGCAGGCAATGGCCCGTCAGTTCAGCAATAAAATTGACCATAAACGCCGACTGCATACCCGTGTTGCCCGCACTGCCGATTTCTTCCTTGTCCACAAACAGGGCTATCGCCGTCCGCTGCACGTTCTCCAATTCTACAATTGCCTGCAATGAAGTAAAAACACTCACCCGGTCATCCTGACCGTAACCACCGATCATACTGCGATCAAAACCCACCTCGCGTGCCGGCCAGGCAGGTACGGCTTCCAGTTCGGCGCTTACAAAGTCTTCTTCAACAATGCCATAATTCCCGGCCAGATGGTCCAGCACCGCTTGCTTCACGCGCTCTTTAGCTTCCTGCCCGACCACCGGGTTGCCGCCAACAAGTATATTCAAAGCTTCTCCGCTTACCGCTTCACTCATTTTCTTTTCCATTTGATCTTTAGCCAGGTGGGGCAACAGGTCGGCAATAGTAAATACGGGATCAGAAACCTTTTCGCCAATAACCAGTGAAATCATCTGCCCGTCTCCTTTTACTACCACTCCGTGCAGGGCAAGGGGAATAGCCACCCACTGGTACTTTTTAATACCCCCGTAGTAATGGGTCTTTAAAAGAGCCAGCCCCGACTCTTCATAAAGAGGCCTTGGCTTTAAGTCCAGCCGGGGAACATCCACATGAGAACCCACAATATTTAACCCTTTTTCCAGAAGTTCGCTTCCAATAACCGCCATAGCCACAGCTTTGTTTCTGTTAACCATAAACACGCGATCGCCGGGTTTAAGCTGGTCACGCTCCTCCAAAGGAGAAAAACCCCTGACCCGGGCGAAAGAAACCAGGGTATCTACCGTCTCCCGCTCTGTCTTGGCCACGCTTAAAAATTCCCGGTATTGCTCACAAAAAGCCGGCACAGCCTGGCGACCGTTTTCATCCAGACTTTCCCACACGTGTTTGCCTTCAGTAGGCTTAACACAATCATGAGCTTCATTTTGCATCTTGAAAATTCACCCTTTCTATTTTTTGCGATTTACTAAACATCCCTTCCCGGCAGGCCCGTGTTCAGCAGCAGGCCGGGGTAAATCCCCTGTAACTTAACTAACAACTGCCAACAAACAGGAATCACCGCTGACTGTTGAAA
>DMIY01000177.1 GCA_003457075.1 Desulfotomaculum sp.
CTCGTCGTATTCCTTTCCGTCAATTATATATTTGTCTCTACCCATACATTCGGCTGCGGTATACTCACCCGCATATACGGGAACATATATGTCTTTTAGAGGTTTATGAATCACCCGGACACGGGATCTCGCAGGATTATTGCTGCTATACTTCGGCGCAGCGTGAAAGGAGGAGCAGATTACCTCACATGCCCGGCAACCACTACACTTATCCGTATCGATTTTTATTGTTTTAACCACTTTCTTTTGTTTCTCACCCTTCACGGTTCACTACCTCCACTCTATTTCTCCTCTTTTTCAACCGACGTCTCTTTAAAAGAAACCCCTTCATTATCTGTTAAGATCCCCCTCTGTAGGAAATCTTCGCTAATGTAATCCAAAGCCAACTCATGTAAATACTCCTTGGTAGGAATACCCTGATTATTCCATCCCTTAAATTTATAATACTCATCTAAGAGCTTAGCTTCAAGCTCGGGAAATCTTCTTTTCCAATGGTCCTCTGGAGGACGCTCGTCCTTCCTCCTCAAGCCTCTTCTTGTGTTAATGGCTCTAATCAAGGTTCGGTTCCTTCTGGTTATTTCCCATAGTTTAGCTTCATCGATATCCATCCCGGTCGCTGACGAGATTACAAGTGGTAAATTGTGTATATGATAGGGTGGCTTCAGGATAAATGATGACACAAGTGTGCAGATGCCAGTGGCGTCATCAATGTAATGCATTGCCTCCTGCCAGTCTACAATTTCACAAACTGCTTCAGGAGGTGGGTAATAAGGGAAAGTACGTGGTTCCCAATTCAGAAAATATTCCTTCATCTTCTCATCAGGAACCTGGTTCCAATCCTTTACAAACTCTTCTCTTTCCTCTCTGGTAAGATGCATGGACTGGGGGAACTGCCCCTCGATTTGGGTGATGTTTATTTTCTCGCCGGTGCAATACATAAGATAATAAATGGGATTCAATGTTCCCAGCTTGAGAGGCAGTTGCTCATGTTTCTTGATGGTGTTACGATCAAATGCTTCTGCTCCCCTGCCGATTTGGCGGGCTGCCCAATAAGTGCCGTTGGCTAAAACATCTCCAATTCCTTCTCTTCTCACAATCCTGTCAAGGAGCCAGAAGAATCTTTCTTCGTTATCAAACGGAAATCCCGGCATATCTTTGTCAGTCAAAATGCCAGCCTCGTAAAGCTCAACGGCGAAGGCCATCACTTGCGGCGTTGTGTACCCGTCCACTCCGTACTCCTGAGCAAGACCAACGATTCTAAAGCCAAAATCCAGGTCTGACATCGCCGCCATGGTATAAGTAAGTTTCGAGAAGCATTTCATTCCGTATGTCTGATTTCCAGGGTAGGAAACTTGTCCACCGCATCTAACCGGGCAGTTATAGCAACCTATTAACCGTGTTACCGATTTTTCCTGAGACTCCTTCCACAACTCTTCGTTTTCCTTCGTCCAAAAATCCTTTCTACGATGGCGGACACTCCCCCACATGAAATTAGTGGCATGCCACTCCTCATCATGAAATGCCATCTCTTGTACCCCAAGATAGCCTAAAACGGGCGGCATGCCAGGTGGCAGGTTAAGTGGGTTTTTCAATCGGTGTTGTATAAATTTCAGTACTTCGTTGCACTCATTCATAAATTCAGCCGGTCGGGCAATATTGAGATCCTTTGTTCCACGAACAGCTATCGCCTTTAACCTTTTGTCTCCCATAACAGCGCCCACCCCTTGCCGGCTGGCACTGGACTTACCTTGTTCGATGGAAGCGTAATAGACCCTATTCTCACCGGCTAGACCTATAGCAGCCACCTGGGCGTTCGGTTCATTCAACTCCTGTCGAATAAGTTGCGTAGTTTCAAGAGTGCCTTTACCCTTTAAATGAGAGGCGTCACGTATTTCTACTTTGTCATTGTTTATCCACAAATAAACAAGACTTGGGGATTTACCGCTAATCACTATTTTGTCATAACCGGCATGTTTCAGCTCCGCTCCAAAAAACCCCCCCATCATTGAGAATGCCATTAACAAAGTCTGAGGAGAAATGGTGGTAACAATAGTGCGATTAGCGCAAGGAGCTGGCGTGCCACATAAAAGACCTGTGCTGAATATCAGTACATTATCAGGAGAAAATGGTTCGACTTCAGGGGGAACCCTGTCCCATAATATCTTAGCGTTAGTACCCAGTCCCCCAAGATAAAGTTCGGTTAATCTTGGGTCAGTTTCTACCCCCTCAATGTTTCCTCGTGACAAATCAATTTCTAAATTATACCCTGTCTCTGCATACCTCATTTTTCAACCCCTCTATGTATCTTTTTAGTCCCTCTGGTATCTCCGCAGCTATGGCCTTTTGTTGCGCAGGCTGTTCATGTTTGGTGCACCATTATGCCCAGTTTAACAAGCCGAATAACGTTTGTCAAGGCAAAAAACATGAGTTTTATGCACTTAATCTAACGGCAATTGCTTCCACTTTAGGTTACCATTAAACCATCTCATTTCCACCCTATTGGGCCAATAAGCTTCACATTTGAAAACGCCGGACTCCTTTATCCATCATAGGGTGGATAATCTTTCCTGATGGTGAAGAACGGAATTCCACCCCTGTCTGCGAGCGAACTCGCTCAGGCAGGCGGACACACACAGGCAAGCAACAGCGATTCCTGAAAAGTTGCCTTACAATTACTTCATTTGTAACCATCTCCCTCCTTATTGCGCTCCCGTCTTTCGCAAAACGAATCAAAGTTTCTGCCTTTGAGCCGCAGTGTGAAATAGCTGCCGGGTGTTCACCCTGATGCAACGGTCTTTTTTATCTTGTTCTAGTTCCAGACCTTCTCCACCAGTTTTTACGCCCGGCGTGAATACTCTTTCCTGGTTCCTCGCACATAAAATTTTAGCATACAAGGAGCGTTTTGTGTACCCCTTTTTAGGGGCAAAAACCGTCAACAAACCTTTTGTCGTAAGAAATAACTGTCGTAAGAAATACCTTGATTTAAACTTTCAAATCGGCTAAACTATAGCCACTGAATATTTTTATTCTGATGCCTGAGTCTGACGATCGGCGGCTATTTTCGGGGAGATGGTCAATTTTGCGGGCAGAACTCATTTTCACCGGTACCGAGCTATTATTGGGTCAAATCTTAAATACAAACGCCCAGTACCTTCAACAAGTGTTAACCTCTTTGGGAATCAACATCTATTACCAGGTTACGGTCGGCGACAACCTGAACCGCTTATCTGAGGCAATCACACAGGCATCCGGACGGGCAAACCTGATTATCATCAGTGGCGGCCTTGGCCCCACTGAAGATGACCTGAGCAGGGAGGCCCTGGCTAAGTCTGCTGGTGTTTCTCTGGTTATTAACGAACAGGCTTTAAAAATAGTGAGGTATCTCTTTGAGAAACGCAACCTGCCAATGCCAGACAATAATCTAAAGCAGGCCCTCGTCCCCGCAGGAGGAATCGTACTCAACAACCCGATTGGTACAGCGCCAGGCGTAATACTGGAACACAAGGAAAAAATCTATGTTCTAATCCCCGGCCCTCCGTCGGAATTCAGGTTGATGGTTAATGAAGAGATTGCGCCCTACTTGCATCAAAAGCTCGGCAACCGGAGAAAAATCATTAAATCCAGAGTTTTAAAACTATGCGGACTGGGAGAATCAATGGCAGACGAGCGGCTGGGAGAACTGTTGCGCAGCGCTAATCCAACTCTGGCGCCTACTGCCAGGTTTGCCGAAGTCCACCTGAGGATTACCTCCAAGGCAGACAGCATGGAAGATGCAATACAAATGAACACCGAAATGGAAGCAAAAATCCGCCAACGGGTAGGAGAATACATTTTTGGAACGGACGAGGAAACCCTGGCCGAAGCTGTAAGTAAAACATTTATCAAACACAATCTTACCCTGACCACAATGGAGGCCTTTACAGGCGGCCTGCTGGCTTATCAACTGGCAACCGCACCTGGTTCGGAGAAATTTTATAAAGGTGGTTACGTCCTGGGAACAAACAGAAAAATATGGCCGGAAAACATCCTGGTATCCGCACCAACCAGCAAAGAACAGGCCGAACAATTAGCTTTCCAGGGACAAACGATGGCGAAAACGGATGCCTGCGCAGCCGTTACCGGACAGATGAATAACGGAATAGAGGGGAAAAGCAGACCCGGCGGTACAGTATACATTGCAACAAACATTCACGGCAAAAACCGGGTGGGAGAGTTTAATCTCTGGGGCATGCCTTCAGACGTCAGAGAACGCGGCGTCCAGGTAGCCCTGTCTCTTCTTTGGCGAATAGGTTAAAGGCAGCCACCGTAGAATCCTTGCAGCAGCATTATTTTTACCTGTTCAGCAAGGGGGAAAGGTGAGACTTAAGATGAGATGGGTAAAATTGCTCATCGCTACCAATGATATAGAAGCAGACATGATTTGCAACCTTTTAGAAGGTGAAGGAATTCCGACCCAACGAAGACACAGGGGAGTTAATCATTACTTGAAAATAGTTATGGGGCCGGTAGTTGAAGCAGAAATCCGGGTTCCGGAGGAGAAACTGGAAGAGGCTTTCCTGATCATAGAAACCTTTTCTCAACAAGCAGAATAAACAAGGGAGGTATTAAACTATGATCGATCGCTACCTGCTGATCAGCGCCGCGGCAACGGAAATCACCTCTGCCAAAAACAACACCATCGCCCTCACAGGCGCAGGTATCTCAGTAGCCAGCGGCATCCCCCCTTTCAGAGGACCCGGGGGGGTATGGGAAAAATACGACGTGGAGGAATACGGAACCATTGACGTCTTTTACCGGCGCCCCGAAAAAGCCTGGGAAATGTTAAAGGAATTTAAGGAAGTAATAGAAAAGGCGCAGCCCAACCCTGCTCACCTGGCCCTGGCCAGACTGGAAACACTGGGGTACCTGCGCACCATCATTACTCAAAACGTAGACGGACTGCATCAGGAGGCGGGGAACATAAATGTAATCGAATTTCACGGCAACAACCGCTGGATCGTCTGCCTTAAATGCAACCGACGCTACCCTACTGCAGAAGTTTCCACCGCAACCCTGCCACCCTACTGCACATGCGGGGGCGTTTTAAAACCCGACGCCGTTTTTTTTGGCGAAAAAATCCCCTATGAGGCACTGTCCAGTTCCTCTGCAGAAGCAAATAACTGCAGCGTGGTTTTAGTCATCGGCACATCAGCAGTCGTGGAACCTGCCGCCAGCGTTCCCTTTATCGCACGCCGGGCAGGAGCAAAAATCATTGAAATAAACCCCGAACGTGCACTGTCATCCGACATTTACTTGCAGGGACCGGCCGAAGAGATACTGCCCATGCTGGTGGATGAAGTCATTAGCCTGTCGCCGCGGTAATAAAAGCCACAGCGTAGGCCGCTATCCCTTCGCCCGAACCGGTAAAGCCCAGTCCTTCAGTAGTAGTGGCTTTTACATTAATCTGACTTTCATTAATGGCCAGTACGCTTGCGATCTGCCTTTCCATAAGGGTAAAATAACCAGCCAGCCTGGGCGCCTGTGCTACTATCA
Source organism: Desulfotomaculum sp. (assembly GCA_003457075.1). Taxonomy (GTDB): domain Bacteria; phylum Bacillota; class Desulfotomaculia; order Desulfotomaculales; family Nap2-2B; genus UBA4053. The sequence goes on from DMIY01000177.1 coordinate 5,533, forward strand.
CACTGTCGATATTACCTACCTTCAGCCCTTGCTTACTTAATATCTGCCCTACCCGTTCCAGCAAAAGGAGGCTGGAAATCCCTTTATAACAGGGTTCAGTGCAGGGGAAATGCCGCCCGATATCCCCTGCCCCCGCCGCTCCTAAAAGAGCATCCATAACCGCATGAACAAGCACATCGGCATCAGAATGACCCTTCAGTCCTTTTTCAAAAGGAATATTTATCCCCCCTAAAACAAGAGGAAGACCGGCAATCAACCGGTGCACATCATAACCAAAACCCACCCGCAACATAACCATATCCTCATTTAAAAATTGTAAATTGAAGACTGGAAATTACATTTTACGATTCAAGACTGATTTTTAATCTGCCACAACGCTTCTGCCACAGCCAGATCCTCGGGAGTGGTAATTTTTATGTTTGAATAAGAACCTTCTACCAGCTTCACACGATAACCCATTGCTTCTACTAAAGCCGCATCATCTGTTGCCACCGTGTGGGTCTGCCGGGCCCGGCAATGAGCGTCAATTAACAGGGAATAAGAAAAAGCTTGCGGGGTCTGCGTCAACCACAGCAAATCCCTCGCCAAAGTACGAACAACAAAACCGTCAGGACTTGATTCCTTTACAGTGTCTTTAACAGGAACAGCCAGGGAAACCGCACCCCATCGAACCGCTTCCGATACCACTTTTTCTACCTGTTCCACGCACACCAGGGGACGGGCGCCGTCATGAACAAGTACGGTTTGCGTATTGGAAGGCAAGGCGCAAAGTCCCTCCCAAACCGAATCCTGGCGACGATCACCTCCATGAACTACATTGGACAGCTTGCAGCAACCCCACTTTTCTTTTGCCAGTTGATGAAACCTGGCCACATCCGGAGCAGAAACCACCAGCACAAAACCTTCAAGACAGGAAACTGCCTCCAACACCGCCAGAGAATGAGCCAGTACGGGGCGTCCGGCCAAGGGAAGCAACTGCTTGTTAATTCCTTTACTCATTCGCCTGCTTTGACCGGCAGCCACCACCACGGCCCAAACACTACCCAAGAGCTTTCACCTCATCGTACTTGGCAACGCTACTGTCCCCGTCGCGCCGTTCACCCTGCCGGAGTCTTGCAAAAATCATGCGCCCGGCAGCAGTCTGCAACACACTGGTTACCAGCACGTGAACAGTTTGTCCGATATGCCTTTTACCTCCATCTATTACGATCATAGTACCATCATCCAGGTAAGCGACTCCCTGGCCCATTTCCTTACCATCCTTGATTACCTGGACCTGCATCTCTTCGCCGGGTAACACTACGGGTTTGATGGCATTGGCCAGCTCGTTTATATTGAGCGCTTCCACACCATGCAGTTCAGCCACCTTATTTAAATTGTAATCATTAGTTACAATTTTCGCACCTATGCGCTGGGCCAGCTTGACCAGCATGGTATCCACTTCGCCCGTATCTTCAATGCCCTGCTTATTATCATAAATCTGTACACTCACCTTTGAATTCTTACGTACCGTGTTTAAAACATCAAGGCCGCGCCGGCCACGATTACGTTTAAGCACGTCCTCGGAATCGGCGATATGCCGCAATTCATCCAGCACGAAGGCAGGCACCAACAGCGTCCCCTCTAAAAAGCCGCTCTCACAAAGGTCGGCAATGCGTCCGTCAATGATTACACTTGTATCCAGGACCTTGTAACCGCCTGTTTTTCTTTCTCCTTTTATCCCTTTCTCCTTGCCCAACCTCGACAGGTTACTGAAGATCCCCATCAGTTCCTCTCTTTTCTTCACTGCTATGCTAACCCCGAAATAGCCCAGCAAGATAGTAAGTAAAACCCAGGCAATCCTGCCCATTACCCCTATAACGGATAAAATAGGATTTATTAAATTAGCAATTATTAGTCCGGCAATTAAACCCACAGCCCCTGCCATCAGATCCTGAAGTGGTATTTTTTGTAAATGCTGCTCGATAAAAAGAGTAAGCCTGCGAACCCCCCGCATAATCCACGGCGACAGTAACAATCCGAGTATCAGACCAATTAAAGTTCCTAAAGCGAGAATCCCAAAACGCAGTTGGACCCAATCAGCACGGACATGGATCCACCCCGGCCGGAAAACCTGATAAGAAGCGTAAAAACCTCCTACAGCAAAACCAGCAACCAAAATAAAAAAAACAAGCCTTTTGAGCACCCCTTTCCACCTCCCTTACTACCTGCTGTAATTCTCCCTAAATTATATGTCTTCCCTACCTGTCCAGTCCAACATAAAAACTGGCGAATTTTGTCGACCGGTAAACAAAAAATACGCCGGTTGCCCGACGCATTCCATCATCAAAGATTAGGCAAAGGCACTGTCAATCAGGAATTTAGTCTTTTCCTCCTCAATTTCAATGGCCAGGGCCAGCTCACTGACCAGGATCTGACGGGCATTATCCAGCATCTTTTTTTCTCCGGAGGAAAGACCTTTTTCTTTTTCTCGTAATATTAAGTTGCGGACCACTTCAGCCACTTCAAAAACATCGCCACTTTTGATTTTCTCCAGGTTAGCCCGGTAGCGCCGGTTCCAGTTCGACGACATCACCGTAGAATTCTCTTTCAAGATCCGGAAGACTTCCTGTATGCCTTCTTTACCGATGACCTCCCGTAACCCCACATCACGAGAGGTAGCAATAGGAACCATCACTTTCATCTCACCCACGGGAAGGCGCAATATATAATATTGCTTCCTTTCTCCCAGCACCTCTGCTTCTTCAATGGCCTCAATCAACCCTGCCCCGTGCATGGGATAAACAACTTTATCACCAATCTTAAACAACGGCCAACCCCCTTTAAAGAAACCATTTCATCTCTCGTTGCAAGCAGTACTCACGCAATAAAAACGATTTTGCACTTTAAAACACCATCTATTTTAATATAACATAGTTCAGTAGCTTTTGTCAAATAAAACGTAACCATGTTCAATCAGCTTTCATCCTCTTTAACCATCAGCTATCAAAACAGCCTCCATTTGCTTTTTGCCGGTAACCGGCTGCTGAATAGTTACCAGACTTTTAAAACATTTGACAGAACGAATACAGGCACGTTATAATCATTAATGAAAACTTTCTAATCCTAAAGGGGTGAAGCCGTTTTGCTAAAAAACCTGATTTACAGCGACTTTCAAAATACGGTTTCAGAGGTACTCGTCTGCAACCGCAGCGTACTTGATGTGCTTTCCCAAACCCAGGAAGCCAACGCAAAGCTCACCCGCGCTGTTATCAAAACGGTTACCGGTTGTGGTTGTCTGAAAATCCAGACCGGGAAAAAGGAAGTTCCTTCAGATATTTCATTGTCTGAACTAAAGCATTTTCTGGATTCCCACCTGATTGGGGAAATGTGTGAAGGCTGCCGGGAAACAGTAGAAGCTGCCGTAGGA
>DMIY01000029.1 GCA_003457075.1 Desulfotomaculum sp.
ACTCGAAATCGAGTAGGCGGTTAGTACCCGTCTCGGGGGTTCAAATCCCTCTCTCTCCGCCATTTTTAAGATTGTTCGACAACCAGATTGGCCGTGCTAGATGGGGAGGTAGCGGTGCCCTGTACCCGCAACCCGCTATAGCGGGGTTGAACTCCTGCCTAAGGGTTTGGCTTGTGGGGTCCGGCTTGTTACAAGGGGCGACGACGGTTGGGTCTTGCGCGGCGGAGACTTTTGAACCGTGTCAGGTCCTGGCGGAAGCAGCACTAAGAAAGAACCTCCGGGTGCCGCAAGGACGCCTGGCCCGAGCTACCTGTGCAGGTATCGCCCGGAAGTCATTATTCGAAGGCGGGTGCACGGCCAGTAACTTTTCTAAAAGAGCTGCCTTATAAAAAAGGTTAGCTCTTTGGCATTCATCCCGGCAAAAAGATAAGGTGAGATTTCATCGACAATATCAAATAGTAAACATTTAGCAAACGTTATCGTATCCCGAAAGGAAAAATAGATCATGATAACGAACTATATTATAAAGAGATCGTATACCTGGACTTCTCGCCGGTACTTTCTTTAAGCCCGGAAGGAAAAGGAGTGTTTTTAGAAGTGGCGTATCTTGCCCTTTACAGGGAATGGCGGCCTCAACTCTTCCAGCAAATCGTTGGACAGGAACATGTTACACAAACGCTGCAAAACGCTCTGACAACAGGGCGGGTCAGCCATGCCTACCTTTTTTGCGGCCCCAGAGGAACAGGTAAAACCACCACCGCCAAAATACTGGGCAAAGCCCTTAACTGCCGTTCCAGGAAAGCCGCTGAGCCCTGTAATCATTGCGTAAACTGCCGGGAAATCAGCGCTGGAGTTTCTATGGATGTTGTTGAAATAGACGCCGCTTCTCACCGTGGAATTGACGAGATCCGGGATCTCCGGGAAAAAATAGGATTTGCCCCCGCAGCAGGAGAATACAGGGTTTATATTATTGACGAAGTACATATGCTTACTCAGGAAGCGTTTAATGCCCTGCTGAAAACACTGGAAGAGCCACCGGCGCATGTGGTTTTTATCCTGGCCACAACCGAGCCCCACAAAGTACCCCTGACGATCCTGTCACGCTGCCAGCGTTTTGATTTTCACCGCATCAGTATCCAGCATATCCTGGACCGCCTGCAGGAAGTAGTTGCCTGCCTGCGCAGGCAGGCAGAAACGCAGGTGGAAATAGAAGAAGGCGCGCTTTACCTTATTGCCCGTGCCGCCGAAGGGAGCTTAAGGGATGCCTTAAGTATTTTAGATCAGGTAACCGCTTTTGGGGGGAAGCAGATTACCGTCAAGGATATTCACCAGATTCTGGGAACGGTACGGGAGGAATTGCTGGACGAGGTAACTGCTGCACTCAGCTCCGGGAACTCAGGGCTCTTACTTGAGCTGGTAGCTTCTTTAGTAGAGCAGGGTAAGGATCTGCGCTTGTTCGTCCGGGAGTTGCTGGCTCACCTGCGGCGGATGCTGCTTTTGCTTATTTCGCCGGAAGCGGGGAAAGAAGCAAGTCCTTCCGAAAAGGAACGAATGACTGCCCAGGCCGGGCTTTTGGGTCAGGGACAGTTATTGTACCTGTTACATATCCTCAGTAAAACGGAGCAGGATATGAGGTGGAGCGCCCAGCCCAGGATTCTGCTGGAGGTAGCCCTGGTCCAGACCACGCACGCCACAGTTCCTGAACCCGGGATGGGCTTGGCGCAACGTTTAATGCGGCTGGAGGAACTGGTTGAACACTTGATGCATATAACGCTGCCGGATGACAAAAAGCAGGTAAAAATTGATGCCGGCGGCAAAATTAATACTGTCCCTACAGAAGACAGCAAATCTACGGGACTAAAAGAGTACCCGGAAAAAAAGAAAAAACCAGCTTCTGGAAGGATGGCACAGGAGGAGCAAGCCGGTTTGGCAACTGCTGTCCTCCAGCCGGGTCTACCACAGGAGAATGATACCGGCAGGGCGTCACAAGTAAGTTCTGACGGCGAGACTATTTTAAAGCAGGTATCCTCGCGCTGGAAAGAGTTACTGGAAATCACAAAGAAGGACAATATGCCCATGCATATGTACCTGGTGAGAAGCTGGCCCCTGCAATTTAAAGATCGTTGTCTGACAATTGCCTTTGCCAGAGAAGATGAGCTTTTCAAGGAATACCTGGATACAACTAAAAATATAAAAGCAGTGTCACAAATTTTATCTTCTTTTTTTAACCAGGACTGGCAGGTGCGTTTTGCTTGCAGTGAACGCCCGCAGCATATAAAATTCCCTGCTCGCGACCAGGAATTGAATACCGGCCGGGCACTCAGTCTCTTTGGTTTAAAAGAAGGAGAAGAAATTTGAAGCACAGCGAAAAAACGCTACAAGATATTGTATCCTATAATTATTCAGGAAGGAATGAACCTAACATGAGTATGAATATGAACAAGATGATGAAACAGGTACAAAAGATGCAGTCGGAAATGATGAAAATGCAGGAGGAGTTAGGAGACCGGGTGGTTGAAAGCACTGCTGGCGGGGGTGCAGTAAAGGCCGTAGTTAACGGGAAGCAGGAACTGCTGGTCATCGAAATCAAACCGGAGGCTGTGGATCCCGAAGATGTGGAAATGCTGCAAGATCTTATCCTCACAGCGGTAAATGGGGCACTAAATCAATCACGAGAAATGATCAACAGTGAGATGGGTAAACTTACTGGTGGCTTGAACCTGCCCGGGCTGTTTTAGGGGTGGAAGGCAATGAAATATTACGGGGGATCAGTAGTCCGCCTGATTGATGAACTTGCCAGTTTGCCAGGCATCGGTCCCAAAAGCGCTCAACGCCTGGCCTTTTATCTTTTAACTGCTCCTGTACAGGTTGCCCAAAAGCTGACCACGGCCATAATTGAGGCCAGGAAAAGCATCCGTTATTGTTCTGTTTGTGCCAACCTGACCGACACCCAGGTGTGTCAATTGTGCAGCGACCAGCGTAGAAACCGTGAACTGCTGTGCGTGGTGGAAGAGCCGAAAGACGTAGTGGCGATGGAAAAAGTAAGGAATTTTAAGGGGTTGTATCATGTCCTGCATGGTACAATCTCGCCCCGGGATAATATCGGCCCCGACGATCTCACCGTTAAGCAATTGTTGTCCCGATTGCAGGACGGACAAGTAAAGGAAGTCATTCTGGCCACCAATCCCAACATAGAAGGAGATGCCACCGCTCTTTACCTGGCCCAACTCATTAAATCCCTGGGCGTAAAGGTAACCCGTCTTGCTCATGGCCTGCCTGCAGGAGCCAGCGTGGAGTATGCGGACGAGGTAACACTAACCAGAGCTCTGGAA
>DMIY01000145.1 GCA_003457075.1 Desulfotomaculum sp.
AATAAAGAAGTGAGCTATTCCGTAGGGTTCATTAAGCAGCTTGCGCTGGGCAAAAACATAAAGCAAAAAATTATAAATCCGATGGTCTAAATGATCCCACCGCACCTCCTTTTCACCCATCATCAACACACTGATCCGGCGATAAACAGCATAGAAAAACCCAATCAGAGCAAACAACACAACTATAACAAAAGTAATAGCCCAATCAACCCGCATCACAAAATCCATTATAAAACTTCCCCTTTCTTGTTTGATTAACCAGACTTTTTATTCCTTAATGTGTACTTTAACAAATCCGCGGCAAAGGAGCGCCGGCAAGCATATCCAGTTTTCTGGCGCCTCCTAAAACGGTTTTTAAATAAACGTTTCCTTTTCCAGTTTCTACTTCACCAATAAGACATGCATCTTTCCCCAATGGTTCTTTTCTTAAAGCGCTTACTGCAGCTTCCGCCATCCCAGAGTCAATCACAGCAAGAAACTTCCCTTCGTTGGCAAGATATAAGGAATCCAGTCCAAGCAGCCCGGTTATTCCTTTTACACTTTCCTCTACCGGCAAAGCCGCTTCATTTAGCCAGATATCCACCCCGGAAGCCAAAGCAATTTCTTTTGCTGCTGTAGCCAGGCCTCCTCTAGTTAAGTCACGCATCAGCTTAACGCCTTTAAACTGATGTAAAAGTTTTTCTATAATTTTATTTAAAGGCGCGCAGTCACTCACTACCTGGCTGTCCAGACCCAGTTCCTCACGCTGGAGCAAAATTGCCAGGCCGTGATTTCCCACACAGCCGTTTACCAGAACCCGATCACCGGGCTTTATGCAGTGGTAACCCAGGTTCACCCCCGGCAGCAGGTAACCTGCTCCTGTAGTAGTGATAAAAATTTTGTCTGCCTGGCCGCGGCCAACCACCTTGGTATCACCGGCAACAATTTTTACATCTGCCTCCCGGCAGGTTTCCGACATGGAAATGATGATTTTTTCCAGACTGGCAAGCAAAAAGCCTTCTTCAATGATGAAGGATGCGGTAAGGTAAGCCGGGCGGGCTCCGCTTACCGCCAAGTCGTTAACCGTGCCACAGACGGCAAGTTTCCCAATGTCGCCGCCAGGAAAAAAAACAGGATCGACCACAAAAGAATCGGTGGAAAGCGCCATTCGTCCCGTCTGCACGGGAAAACAGGCAGCATCAGTTAAATCGCCAAGCAATTCATTATTAAAATAGGGTAAAAAATGTTTCTGTAACAGTTGATGGGTGAGTAGTCCACCATCTCCGTGGGCAAGTAAAATAATGTCATTCGTAATAATAAGCAGCACACGCTCCTTCCGAAGAAACCATACAGGGTCCTACCGGTTGCAAGGGAGTACATACTTTAGCAAACAACGGGCACCCCTGCGGTGTAATTTTCCCCTTTAATACATCACCGCAGGCACAACCTTTAGGCGGCAGGGATTCAGGAGCTTCCACCGGGAATCTGATGGCGGCGTCATAAAAAGAATACACTTTTCTTAACCCAAGGCCACTTTGTGGGACCATGCCAAAACCACGCCAAAGAGCATCGACGGGTTCAAAATATTCGCTCATGATATTCTTAGCCTTGATATTTCCTTCTTCTTGAACAAGACGCGTGTAACCGTTAACTGTTTCTGCCCGGCCATTTAAGACTTGCTTTAACAAAAGATAAATTGCCTCTACAATGTCTACCAGTTCAAATCCGGCAATAACGGCTGCTATGTTGAATTCGGCGGCAATAAAATCAAAAGTTTTTCTCCCTGTTATGGTGCATACATGCCCTGGCAGGATAAGACCGTCAATGCGCAATTCCGGGTCGCCCAAAAGGACTTTCATTACCGGCGGGACAAGTTTATGAACCGAAAAGATCGAGTAGTTTTCAAGCCCCTGGTTTTTAGCTGCGGTAACGCTTAAAGCTATGGCGGGTATGGTAGTCTCAAAGCCAACACCTAAAAAAACCACTTCTTTTTGAGGATGCCTGGCAGCAAAAGTCACTGCTTCAGCAGGAGAATAAAAAATCCCTACCTGAGCATTGTTTGCCCGTTCCCGTTCCAAAGATGAATTTGTTCCCGGCACCCGCACCATGTCTCCAAAAGTGGCAACTACAACATCAGGCTGGCGGGCCAGGATAATAATTTTGTCAATATCCTTTTGATCAGTAACACAAACAGGACAGCCCGGCCCGCTCTTTAGTTCCAGATAGCCGGCAAGCATATTCTTTAGACCGCTTCTGGAAATAGCCATGGTATGGGTTCCGCAAACCTCCATCAATACCGCCGGCCGGCCTAAATGCCGGGCAACTTTTTCTGCTAACGGTATTAGCTTTTGCAAAATTTGCCTGCTCATACCCGGATCCTGGAAGTTATTCAGCAACTAAAATCTCCTCCCACAACTTTAACCTCTCTTGCGCTTCCTGCAGGTTGACTTTTCCAATCGCATAACCGGCATGAACCACCAGGTAGTCTCCTATTTTCACCTCCTCTTCGACTAAAAAAATGTTTACCTTGTTTTGAATGCCAAAGCTTTCAATCACTGCCTGGTTTTCACCTGGACTGATGGAAACCACTTTCCCCGGTATACCTAAACACATCTTCCTTGCCACCTCCAGTGGGCAATCATGGCCTGGCCCAGGGCTATTCCTCCATCGTTGGTTGGCGCCTGCCGGTGATGCAATACCTCGTAACCGCGCTTACTTAAAAACCTCTTCGTCACCTTAAAAAGGTAATGGTTTTGCCACGTCCCTCCGCTTAAAGCAACCCTCTTTAAACCTGTAGCGGCAGAAACCTGCTCCACTGCGTCATAAATGATATTCACCAGCGTCTGGTGAAATCTGGTAGAAATTATTTCCACAGGCACATTACTCAATTGATCGTTTATTATTTCGGAAATGAACTTTTCTGGCCAGATAACCCCCTCTTTAATCTTATAGGCATAGGGCGGCAGATAAAAATCTTCTCCCAGTTCTAAAGCAGCTTCTCCCAGTTCAATTGCAGCTTGTCCCTCATAGGTATTTTCCAGGCAAATTCCCAAAAGGGCGGATATGGCGTCAAAAAGCCGGCCGCAGCCGGAAGACAAAGGAGAATTAAAGCCTTTAACGATCAGTCTTTCTAAAATATCCAGATCCTTATTTTTTAAAATAGCCCGGGCGTATTTTTTGCCTTCTTCGCCTAAAAAAGTCAACAGGTAAGCAGCTGCGCTGCGCCAGGGCTGACGGATGGCCATTTCTCCACCAGGCAAGGGAACATAGGCAAGGTGAAGCCACCGCTTAAAATCAGCATAATTTCCTGTTAAAATCTCAAATCCCCACAAACAGCCGTCGGTACCATAGCCGGTACCATCAAGGATCACTCCGATGACTTCTTCGTTTCCCAGTCCGTTATCGGCCAGGCAACTGGCCAAGTGGGCGTGATGATGTTGTACCCCGACATATTCTAGAGCAGGAATCTGGCGGGCTATTTGGGCAGAATGGTAGTCGGGATGGGCATCATAGGCGACAATTTCAGGCTTCACACCGATCAAGCCTTGAAAATTCAACAGGCCTGTCAGCAGATTTTCTTCTCCTTCCATGCTGTCTACTTCTCCGATGTACTGGCTTAGAAAAGCCTGATACTTCTTTAAAAGGCAAAAACTGTTTTTCATCTCTCCGCCTATGCCCAAAATTACCGGAGTTGATTCCTTACAGAAAACAAGGATAGGATAGGGGACATAGCCCCGCGAACGGCGAAAGATCTGTGTTTCCCCATCAATAACCTGGACTAAAGAATCTTCGCAGCGGTTGACAATTTCCCTGTCGTGCAGTAAAAAATAATCCGCAATCCCGCCCAGTTCAATAAACACCCGTTCGTTGTCTTTAACCAGGGGGAGGTTGCTGTAGTTGCCACTGGTCATGACCAGAAGATCAAGAGGTCCGCTGAATAAAAGAAGATGCAAAGGCGTATAGGGCAACATTACTCCCAGAGATCTTAAGCCCGGCGTAAGCTCTTCCGGCAGCCTGCAGGATAGTCTTTTGCTTAGAATAACAATAGGCGCCTGCGGAGAAGTTAAAAGTCTGGCTTCTTCTATTTCAAGCAGACAATATTTCTGTACGGTTGCTAAATCCCGGCACATTACCGCAAAGGGCTTGGCTTCCCGTCCCTTACGCTGGCGTAAAGTCGCCACAGCTTCTTTGTTTCTTGCGTCGCAAACCAGGTGAAAACCACCAAGCCCTTTTAAGGCCAGAATCTTACCCCCCTGCAGGATATCCCAACAGGTCTGCAACCAGTTTTCTCTTCCAGCCACCTTCCCACTATGACGGTCCATTATCTCAACATGTGGTCCGCAAGCAGGACAGGCTACCGGCTGGGCATGGAACCTTCTGTCTGCGGGGTTGTGATATTCCCGGGCGCACTGATTGCACATGTTAAAGGAAGCCATCGAAGTTTTCAGCCGGTCGTAAGGAATTTCTTTAGTAATGGTAAAGCGGGGACCACAATCGGTGCAATTGGTAAAAGGGTATTGATAGTGCCTGTCCCGCGGGTTGAAGACTTCCTGCATGCAGTTTTTGCAGGTGGCTACATCCGGGGGAACAATTGCTTCTTTCCCTTCACCAGGAGCGCTTTTCAAGATTTCAAACGATTGATACCCGTGTGAAGGCAACTCAATCTGGTGAAAGTTGTTAATCTTTGCCAGGCGAGGAGGGTTTTCTTTTACTTCCTTTAAAAAATGGGCGATGTTGTTTTCCTCTCCTTCTGCGTCAATAATTACTCCTTCGCCGGAGTTTAAAACGTTGCCTTTAATTCCACAGGCTTGGGCAAGGTTGTAAACAAAGGGGCGAAAACCTACCCCCTGCACCACACCTTTTATCACCAGGCGGTAGCGAACAACTTTTTTTTCTTTGGAACCAGGCTTTTGAGCCATTGCAACCACGCCCCCATACCTTCACTGGTTTTTGCAGAAAGGGGAAAGACTATCAAGTCTTCTTTGATTTTTTTCACCTGTTCCAGCATCGTTTCCAGGTCAAAATCCATATGATGCAACAGATCAATCTTATTTAAAATTACAGCCTGCGCCTCGTGAAAAACCAGGGGGTACTTGGCCGGTTTGTCACTCCCCTCAGTAATGCTGAGCAGGGCAACTTTGTAGTTTTCTCCCAGATCAAATTCCGCCGGGCAGACCAGGTTACCTACGTTTTCAATGAATAACAGGTCTAATTGTGCCAGCGACAGGGCATTAAGAGCTTCCTGGGTCATCTGTGCATCCAGGTGGCAGGCCCCGTGGGTATTTATCTGCACTACTTCTACCTGCTGGCTGGCAATTCGCTCCGCATCTTTGGTGGTATAAATATCCCCTTCAATAACGCCGATGGCCATCTCTTCTTTTAAGGCTGCTATGGTTTTTTCCAGGAGAGTTGTTTTGCCTGCTCCTGGAGCGCTAATCAAGTTTAGCGTCAGAACGCCATGTCTTGCTAAAAGGTGCCGGTTTTCACCGGCTATTTCTTCATTTGCTTGCAGCAACTTCTGGGCAACAATTACCTTCAATTTTATCCGCCTCGCCTTCATAGCTTAAAATGTGCAGTTCGTGACCTTCCAGGATTTTTATTAAGGCGCTTCCACATTCCGGACAGGTAAAATCAATATCGGCGGGTGAAAAGTTTACTCCGCAAGTACAACATTCCAGGCAAAGTTCTTTTTGCTCAATTTCCAGTTCTGCTCCGCCAAACATTGTTCCCTGGGAAAGGATGCGAAAAGCAAAACTTAAGGCTTTCGGCAATGCCATAGTTAACCTGCCCACGGAAAGGGTGATTTTGGTCACCTGTTGAATGTTGTTTTCTACGGCACTTTTTTGAATGGTTTTCAGTGCTTCCATAATCAATCCTGCTTCATGCATCTTTAAAAAGCCACCCTCGCCTTTGTTCCTGGAAGCAAATCCTGTTAACCTTTTATACTACAAATTACAACAAATCTATCTTGAATAATATCTTTTTCACAATACCCTGTCAAGACCTCAAAAGCGAGGTTTTTCGGTTTTTCTAGGAGCTTGACAAATGTTTTTGCAGTATATATGATTTAAGCATTGAGGCGAATTATGTCCACGAGTTGGCCGGTAATGTCCTGATTGTTGCTTAAGAGTATAAATATAATTTTTATGCCCGGTTTAAAAACATCTCATAAAACAGGGGTGAGGCGTATGAATAACCAAAAAACGGGAGCGGTGATGATAGTAGGCGGTGGCATTGCCGGTATTCAGGCTTCCCTGGATCTGGCAGAAGCAGGTTACTATGTTTACATTGTTGAACAAAAGCCGGCCATAGGCGGTACCATGCCCATGCTGGACAAGACCTTTCCTACCAATGACTGTTCAATGTGCATTCTTTCCCCCAAACTCGTGGAATGTGGACGCCATCTGAATATAAAAATTTTAACCTGTGCTCAGGTTAAAGGTATTCAGGGTGAAGCAGGCGACTTCCAGGTAAGGGTCTTGCAGCACCGCCGCAGTGTAGATTTAGAGAAATGCACCGGCTGCGGCGATTGTGCGAATGCCTGTCCGGTGGAACTGGCCAACGAATTCGATGCCGGAATGGGCAAAAGAAAGGCGATTTATAAACTATACCCCCAGGCCACGCCAAGTGCGTTTGCCATTGACAAAAGAGGTCTTCCTCCCTGCCGCGACGCCTGCCCGGCAGGAGTAAACGCCCAGGGGTACATCCAGTTGATTCGCCTGGGCAAATACAAAGAAGCCTGGGAACTAATTTACCGGGACAACCCCTTCCCGGCAATCTGCGGGCGGGTGTGCACCAGTCCCTGCCAGGATGCCTGCTACCGGGGTAAAATAGACGAACCCGTACAGATCAGAGAACTAAAGCGCACCGTAACCGACCACGTCTACCAGGACATAGAAAACCTGCCCCTGCCGGCCACCGAACCCTTCAACGGCAAAAAAGTAGCCGTTATCGGCGGCGGTCCGGGCGGCTTATCGTGCGCCTACCAGTTGGCCAAAAAAGGCTACCGGGTAACCGTCTTTGAAGCGCAGGCCAAAGCGGGAGGAATGCTGCAGACAGGCATCCCGTCCTACCGGCTGCCCAAACAATGGGTAGACAAAGAGATCGAACTGATCGAAAAACTAGGTGTAGAGATCAAACTAAACACCGCCTTAGGAAAAGAGATCACCATCGAACAGCTACAAAAAGAAGGCTACCAGGCGATCTTCTTAGCTATTGGCGCCAGCAGGGAAGTAAAACTAGACATTCCCGGCGAAGAAGCCAAAGGAATCCTCTACGGCATAGACTTCCTGCGCCGGGTAAACACAGGCGAAAAAATAGCCCCAGGACAAAAAGTAGCCGTTATCGGCGGCGGCAACACCGC
>DMIY01000214.1 GCA_003457075.1 Desulfotomaculum sp.
CCCTACAATCTGCATGATTTCCACAGTTTTTTTCTCCCCCAGCAAGTTAAAAAAGCTTAAATACCGATCTGACCTGGTCAAAAAAAATTCCCAAAAGCTGAACCACCCAGATCAATACAATGCCCAAACCTCCCAAAGTAGCAACAAAGGCATAATCTTCCTTGCCGGAATTTTTGAGAACATAATGAGCCGCCCCCACCAGAATGCCGACCCCCACAATTTTAAAAATGATGTTAATATCATAACCCATCTTGCCTGTCCTCCTTATCCCTGTTTTTATTCAGTAAAACAAAAGCACTATCACCAGACCGCCTAAAAAGCCAAGATAATTCCATAACTTTACATGTCGTAAGGCATTGCTTTCTGCCCTGTTTATTTCCATTCCGATTTGTTCCATGGCCAGCCGCAGGTGCTTACTCTGATCGCGACTGTCCGAAATACCCAGGGCGCTTCCCAGACTGCGCAGGATGGAAAAGTCACATGTTAACAAAGCTGATTGCGGGTAAAATTTTCGCAGCGCATTTTCCCACGCCTCGCCGGCCGTGCAGCCTGACATGGACAGCAACTCGGCGCGGGTTTGTTCAAATAAGGGCGCGACACGATTGTCTGCTCTGGCGGCTACCAATCCCAGAGCTTCAGCCAGCGGTGTGGCCGTATAAGTAATTTCAGTTTCCAGCATCTGCAAAGCCGACTGCAGGTAGCGTAATTCCACCGGCCGAAGCGAGTAACTTCTGGCAATTACCATGCCGGTCAGCCCGCCGGCAATGGTCACAACAATAGAACCCAGTAATTTAAGCATGAACACACCTCTTTTTATGCACAGGCTACAAGGGGCGCATTGTTTTGCCGTCAATAATTTTTTCTATTGTTCCGATGCCCCGTGAGCGTCCCAACAAAACAAAACGTTCAATCAACCTCATGTTCAAAAGATTGTTCAAGGCCGGCCTGTTGGCCAGTTCGGTAAGAGAAGCCGCATGTACGGTGGTTAGCACCTTGACGCCGGCATTAAATACTCCTTCCAGAGCAGCAAAATCCTCGGGGCCACCAATTTCATCAGTAGCAATAACCTGGGGAGACATGGAACGCAACAGCATGAACATACCCTCGGCCTTAGGACATCCGTCCAGGACATCAGTACGGACGCCGACATCACGCTGAGGTATCCCCCGGTAACAGCCGGCCAGTTCCGATCGTTCATCCACCACTCCGATCACCTGCCCGGGAAAATTCAGTTCCGGGATACCGTTGCTCAACTGGTGAATAATATCCCGCAGCAGGGTGGTTTTGCCACAACGGGGCGGAGAAAAGATTAAGGTATGATGAATACTGCCGGATTTATGGTCAATCAGGTAAGACAACAGGGGGGTTGCTATGCCGTTTACTTCCCGTGAAATCCGGATATTCAATCCGGATATGTACTTCAGCATTTTAACCCGGCCGCCTTCGACAACTGTTTTTCCTGTTAAACCCACCCGGTGTCCCCCGGGCAAAGTAATAAAACCGTTCTTTAATTCTTCTTCGAGGGCATAAAGAGAACAGCCGCTGATCAATTGAGTAACCCGCTGAATGTCGTCTGCTGTAACCAGATAGGCTTCCCCGGGATTTTTCACGGGCACGCCGTTTTGACTGACAAAGCTATCTTCATCGGGGAGCCCGACTATCAGGGACCTGTTTTGCCGGAGACGAATTTCTTCTAATTTTTCCAGCAGGTTGGAAGGCAGGTTGGAAATCAACCTGCGCAGGTGAACAGGCAGCACCGGCATTACTTCCTGCCAGGGGGCAGGTTTGGACAACCTGCGGCCGTCAGCCGTATTGTTTTCCTCTGTGGTAATCAGAGCTTGCTGGGCGGTGAGGTGAAGTTTTGGAAGATGGGTTACCCTGCTCACTGTTTGTCCCTCCCTATACCCCATAAATATGGCAACGGAAGGGATTTTATACCAGAACGTTTATCCCGGCACGTCTTTAATTTTTATTTTCAGTTTATAATGGACACAGGAATTCAAAACGGCGTGGACCAGGCCCGACCGGCTCTTCCTGAAGAATGTAAGTAACCCTGGCCCCCAGCGGGATCCGTCGCCTAAGGCTTCCTAATATGTTCTCCCCTTCTATTTTTAGTTGTACATTTAGGGGACCACCCTGCTGCAAGGCTCAACAAATGTCAAATTACAAGACCTGACCCCAAGTTCAAGTTCAAGTTTTCTTTCACCTCCCACGCAAAACATGATATAATGACTTCGTTTGTACACCGTGGCAAATTACAGAGCGGTTAAACAGGAGGTATCGACAATGGAAAACTCGCGACCCCAAAAAACAATTGTGGTCAGCATCCAGGGTTGGGAACTGGAGATACTGGAGGGCCCCCGGAAAGTAAACGCAGACTTAGGAGAGATGATCGAGTTCCGGGGTATATGGCTTACCGAACCAGAACGTGGCGTAGTTACTGTACTCTGCTATCCGGAAAAGATATTCTACCTGGAAATTACCGAGGAAGAAGCACCTGTGCACAGGCCGGGACGCAGAAATAAAGTTACGCCGTTAAGACGCATTGATACTAGACTTCCGGATAACGATGAACAAAAATAAAAGGAACGAATTAAAAGCCTGTCCTTTAAAAGGGAACAGGCTTTCATTATATGGAAATCTTTTAGTAAAAATTTTTATTCGTCCAGGTCAAGACTTTGCAGACAGGCTAAAATTTCTTTCAATATTTTTTTATCTTCAGCAGTCAACGCCGCTCCGGCCAACAAATCGGCCCTTTTACCCAGGGTTCGCAACAGCGATTGATGCCTGCGCCAGTGACGTATTTGCTCATGATGGCCGCTTAAAAGCACATCGGGCACAGCATAACCGCGATACTCCCGGGGCCGTGTATACTGAGGATATTCTAAAAGAGAATCCTTGAAAGACTCTTCACTGGCAGAAGTATCTTTGCCCAGCACACCCGGAATCAACCTGGCAACAGCATCAACCAACACCATGGCCGGCAATTCCCCCCCAGTAAGAATATAATCACCGATAGATATTTCATCAGTTGTTAAATGCTCCCGCACCCGCTCGTCCACTCCTTCGTAGTGACCGCAGATCAACAGAATATGCTCCTGGCAGCTAAGCTCCCGGGCCAGGTCTTGATTGAAGAGCCGGCCACCGGGACAGAGAAGAATCACCCTGTCTGGCTCACCCCGCCTCTCCTTCAGCCAATCCACCGCCTCAAAAATCGCCCCGGCAGCCATAACCATCCCCAGCCCTCCACCAAAAGGAGCATCGTCTACAGTATGGTGCTTGTTTCGGGAAAAATCCCTGATCTGAACCAGGTTTATTTCCACCAGGCCTTTTTCCTTTGCCCGCTTAACAATACTGGCGTCAAAAGGACCATTAAACATTTCGGGGAAAAGTGTTAGAATATCAATCAACATTTGCGTGGCCCACCTATCGTAATCCTTCCGGCAATTCAACCACCATCCGGCGGGCGTCCAGGTCGATCTTTTTTACCACCTGCTTTAACGCAGGAATCAAAACGGAACGCCCCCTTTCGTCCTTTACCACAAAGACATCATTTGCGCCGGTCCGCAAGACATCTTCCAATTCACCCAGATATTCGGAAACTGTAGTATATACAGAAAGCCCGAGGAGGTCAAAGATATAGTAACTATCCCCGGGCAGTTTTATCAACTGCTCTTTTGTTACCTGCAGTAACGCTCCTTTTAAAACTTTAGCAACATTCATATCTGATATCCCTTCAAACCGCAGCAGCACAAACTGTTTATGTTGCATCGCCTCTGCCAGGCGGTACTCCATGTATTGACCATTCTGTAAAAGAATCACTTGGGCCATATCCAGGAAACGCTCCGGGAAATCAGTAAGCGGCAGCACGCGTACCCACCCCCGGACGCCGTGGGCATCTAATATTTTACCAACAGTTATCAAAGGCGTATCCTGCATCTCCGGCAACTCCTTTTTCATCGTCCCTGCCTGATTTCGATCACTTTACCATCCTCTAAAACTACCTCTACACCCATGACGATATACCAGTCATCGCCCACATTCAATTCTACAATACTCTCCACCCGGCCATGGATTACTTCTTCTCCCGGCGCCAGTTTACCCACTTTCTTTAGTTTTTTCCACCAACTGCTGTCTTATCTCCAGCCGCCGCTGCCGTTCCTTTTCCAGGCGCTGCCGCGTGGTGGAAATATCTTTCGAGGCTTAAAATATTCCATGCACGAATAATTTAAAATAGAAATTAAAAAGGAGCGCTGGTTTAACCAGGAGCCCCCTCTTATCCACCTTAAACTATCTCCACCATCACTTTCTTGTGTTGTTTGGTGGCGGCTGCTTTTACAACTGTACGAATAGCCCTGGCGATTTTACCCTGCCTGCCAATTACTTTACCCATATCCCCGGCAGCCACTTTCAACTCAATAACATATGCCTTTTCACCCTTGAACATGTTTACTGCCACTTTATCCGGCTGATCCACAAGGGCCTTGGCCAGGACCTCAACCAATTCTTCCATTGTTTATGGTACCCCCTCGTTACCCTGCTATTGGCTCCCCCCGGCAGGCCTATTCAGTATACCAGCTTTATTAAACAGAGCCCGAACAGTATCGGTCAACTGGGCGCCCGTCTTTAGCCAGTTCTGCGCCCTGTCCTGATCAATCTTGACCTCTGCCGGTTCTTTAAGCGGGTTATAATAACCTAATTCTTCTATAAAGCGACCATCACGCGGCGACCGAGAATCCGCCACCACAATACGGTAAAAAGGTTTCTTTTTAGACCCCATTCTTTTTAACCTGATCTTTACGGCCACTAGTTTCCACCCCCAAAAAATATGTTTGCAACTGTCTGCAACACCTAAATCAACGGCCTGCCTCGTTTGTCCGGAACCAAAATGCCAGGCAGGTGCTTACCCACCTTTTTTCCGCCTTTTTCTACTTCCATTAACTGCCGGATCATTTTCCTGGTCTGCTCGAACTGCTTGAGTATACGATTTACATCCTGGATTGCAGTCCCGCTTCCGCGGGCTATACGACGGCGGCGGCTGCCGTTAATCTCATGCGGGTGATAACGCTCCCAGGGCGTCATGGACCTGATAACAGCCTCTACGTAAAGCAGTTCCCGGTCATCAATCTCCCCCAGTTCCTTGAGCTTTTTGACATTTCCCATGCCCGGAAGCATGCCGATTAATTGCTGCAAAGGACCCATTTTCTTGACCTCTTGCAGTTGCTCCAAAAAGTCCTCCAAGTTAAATTCCGCATTACGGATTTTTTTACTTAACATGGCTACCTTTTCCGCATCCAAAGCATCCTGGGCCTTTTCCACCAGTGAAAGCACATCACCCATACCCAGAACACGATCAGCCATGCGATCAGGATGGAAAGGCTCTAATGCATCCGGCTTCTCACCTGTACCCACAAATTTTACCGGACAACCGGTAACAGCTTTGATAGAAAGAGCCGCTCCACCCCGGCTGTCACCGTCCAGTTTGGTCAAGATCACACCATCTAAGCCCAGCCGGCCATGAAAAGCCCCGGCTACACCAACAGCCACCTGACCGGTCATCGCATCCACAACCAGTATGATTTCATGAGGATGCACCCGGGCCTTAATCGCTTCCAGTTCACCCATCAACTTATCATCAACATGCAGCCGGCCGGCAGTATCCAAAATAAGCACATCCCGATCGGTACCGCGCGCGTGTTCAACCGCCAGACGCGCTATATCCACCGGGTCCTGCCGGTCTCCCGCCGAAAACACAGGAATATCCAACTGCCGGCCGAGCACCTGCAGTTGCTTAATGGCCGCCGGGCGGTAAACATCCGCTGCTACAAGCAAGGGCTGGCGCCCCTGCTTGCGCAAAACGTTAGCCAGCTTGGCGGCAGTGGTGGTTTTTCCTGAACCCTGCAGTCCCACCAGCATGATTATCGTGGGAGGCTTGGTAGCCATGTTAATCTTGCTCTGCATCCCACCCATTAAGGCAGCCATTTCGTCGCGCACAATCTTGATTACCTGCTGGGCCGGCGTCAGGCTGCCCAGCACATCCTGCCCGATCGCCCGCTCTTTTACGCTGGCTACAAAGTCCTTCACCACCTGAAAATTTACATCCGCCCCCAATAAAGCCCGGCGCACTTCGCGCAAAGCCTCATCTACATCCTCTTCGGTCAGCCGGCCTTTATTTTTTAACCTGCNNCTGTAACTTTTCAGCAAGACTGGCAAAGATCATTCCTTCACTCCCTGTTTTCCCTGCAATCCATCACTTCCACAATGATTTCCCGTACCTTTTTAACCTTATCCTTATCCTGATCCTGATCTTCTCTCAAAACCTTTATACCAACAATTCTATCTGATCAGTTTTACCCTGTCAAGGATAACCAGATTCCTGCAGGGAATTTTAAAGGAAAAAGTCATCATCGACAATTGGCAACTGCTTTTGAAGAATTAATGACCCGGGAACGGGCTTCCACCACCTGCTGCCATTCCTCTTCGCTTAAGGGCTTGTCAAAACTGCGCAACTGGGCCAGTTCAAAGCCGTGCTTGGCGGCCAACTGTCTGAGGTAGAGCATGTTGTCCAGCCGCAGGTCGGCGCCCAGACTCATATCAGTATAATGGTGTTCCAGGGCCAGCATCATGGTCTCGGCCATGCAGGCGTAGGCCAGACCTGGTTCGAAGCCAAAGTTCCACCCCAGGGAGGGGCGGCCCGGCACAGCCACCACGCCACCATCAATCACCAGAACATCCGGCCGCAACTGCCGCATGTACGGGTGGACATTGGAAGGCTTGGAAATATCGCAGATAATGGCTCCCGGTGCTACCCATTCAGGCTTGACCAGGTCTTCTACACTGCTGGTAGCGGT
>DMIY01000020.1 GCA_003457075.1 Desulfotomaculum sp.
TTGATACTAACTGGCACATTTAATGTTATGCTCTGTGTTTTCGGTATGCTCTGTGGTTAAATCTTATTTTCTGAGGAGGTGTTTAAATTTAAACTTATAGTTGGCGTTTCCGGGGCTACAGGATCGGTTTATGCGGTGAGGCTTCTGGAGGTGCTGCGCAGTATGCCTAACGTCGAAACCCATCTTGTTCTTTCAAGTGCCGCCCGTGTTACCCTTGGCCTGGAGACAGACTGGAAACCAACAGAGGTCGAAGCTATGGCGGATTACTCGTACGACGTTGAGGATGTCAGGGCGCCTATTTCCAGCGGCTCTTTTCAAACTTCAGGTATGATCATAATCCCCTGCTCGATAAAAACAGTTTCAGCAATCGCCAACTCATATAACGAAAATCTGCTCGTCCGTGCTGCGGACGTATGTTTAAAGGAAAAGCGAAAGGTGGTAATAGTAGTCAGGGAGACACCCCTGCACGCCGGGCACCTGCGTCTAATGCTTAAGATTGCCAACAACGGGGGAATAATCCTGCCACCGGTTCCTGCCTTTTATCATCGTCCCCAAAAATTGGAGGAAGTAATTGACCACACAGTAGGTAAGGTATTAGACCTATTTGATATTCCCCATAACCTTTTTAGACGGTGGAATTAAGGAACAAGCTGCTCTTAAGCTACGGTGAGCACGGCCAGATCCGGCGCTACACCTGCGGGACAGACCTGATCGGCTTTGAATAACCCAGCAACCACAAGAACTGAGGTACAAAAACAATACGAAAAATTTGGCAAAAAAGAGAAACACCACTCAACTTTGGGGAATTGGTAAAGTAAGCCAAACAAAACCATAATCCCAGGGGAGGGTGACTCTATGGGAATTGTTCGCCGGCTTTGTTTTGTCTAAAAAGTTCTTTCTTTTAGGGCCAATCGCAGACGCCTGTGAATCAGTTCAATTTCTTCTCTGATCTGGCCCAGAGTGGCCGGGTTAATGCCGGTGGCGTTTGCGATATCCGAATCGCTCAGGCCCTGTTTCCAGGCCTGGATTAGTTTGTGTACGTTGGTGCGGTATTTGCGGCATAGATCCTTTTCGTTTATTTTTAACTTTTTTCTGGTTATGACGATCACCCTTTCTTATTCTGACCGGTAGGACTAAGATCTATAATATTGAACTGCTGGCAGTGCATCAAGCAGTTTGTCATACTTGGAAGATGGTTTCTGTTATGTTAAAATTAATTATCGGGAGGAGACAGTCGTGCAGCAGGAGCAGCAAGAAATACCAATTTATGCGGCTTTGTTAAAGCATTTAGCTGGTGGTTACGCCCATCTGCATGTGCCTGCGCACAGACAGGGACAGGCTCTTCCTTCTTTCTGGAAGCAGTCGGGGCAAGAAATTTTTAAAATGGACTTAACAGAGCTGCCCGGCCTGGATAACCTGCATCAACCCGGGGGGGCTATCGCCCGGGCACAGGCGTTGGCTGCAGAACTTTACGGGGCTGAGCGCACCTTTTTTCTGGTTAATGGTACTACTGCAGGCCTGCAGGCTTTACTTATGGCCTTATGCCGGCCTGGGGAAAAGCTGGTTGTGCCCCGTGACAGTCACCGTTCTATTTTGGCAGGGCTTGTTTTAAGCGGGGCCGATCCTGTTTATATTATGCCGTCGATGATTGCTGAGTTTGGAATTCCGGGAGGGACAAAAGCAGAGTCCACGGCGCATGTCCTGGAAAGGAATGATACTGTCCGGGGTGTTTTGGCGGTATATCCTAATTACTACGGTGTATCTGCCGGTCTTGAGGATCTGGCACGGCTTGTTCACCAGGCGGGTAAACCGTTGGTAATTGATGAGGCGCATGGCGCTCATTTTCCTTTTCACCCCCGCCTGCCAAAGGGAGCGCTGGCTTGCGGAGCGGATGCGGCCGTTCAGAGCATGCACAAGATGGGCGGTTCTTTGACCCAATCATCCCTTTTACACCTGCGGGGGGATCGTTTAAATACCGGACTGGTGGCCTCCGCCCTGGCATTGCTGCAGACAAGCAGTCCTTCCTATTTATTATTGCTTTCTTTGGATCTGGCCCGTCATCAAATGGCTGTAGGCGGCCGTAATTTGCTGGACCGGAGTATGGAAATGGCTTATGAAGTACGTGAAGCGTTAAGCCAAATACCCGGGCTGAGAGTATTAACAGAGCAGCATCTGAGTGCAGGCCATGCGCTGGATCCCACTCGCATAACAATCTCGGGAGCCGGCCTGGGCCTGACCGGTTACCGGTTGGCCGGTTTGTTGGCTGAAAAACATGGTGTTCAGGTGGAAATGGCCGATTTTTATAACGTTGTTGCAGTTATCAGCATAGGGACAACCTTTGATGACTGCCGCAAGTTTATCCGGGGGTTGAAAGAAATAGCACGGTTGTTTGCGCGGCCGGGGAAACGCCTGCCGGTGTTTCCTGAGCCGTTACCAATTCCCGCTAAACGGATGACACCGCGCCAGGCGTGGTTTTCGGATACCCGAAAGGTACCTTTGGCGTGCTGTACAGGTCTTATTTCTGCTGAATGGGTGGCGGCGCATCCACCGGGAATACCGGTTATTTGTCCGGGAGAAGAGTTTACTCCGGAAATAGTGGAATACTTTCAATTGCTCAAGGGTAGTGGAGCGTTTGTGATCGGGACCGCAGATGGAATGCTGGAAACAGTGAAGGTGGTTGATCGTTGAAAAATAGCAGGGGAGGATTCTTCTTTGTTTTTGAGGGAATAGATGGCGCCGGTAAGAGTACTCAGGCCGGCTTGCTCTTAAGCCATTTACTGCGGCGAGGTTATGAGGTGGAGGTTTACCGGGAGCCTGGTGGAACATTCCTGGGTGAAAGATTGAGAGAGTTGCTTTTAAGCCCGGCTTATACTGACCTCGAACCTTCAGCTGAGGCCTTGCTTTATGCCGGTGCACGCGCTCAACTCGTGGCCACTAAAATCCGGCCTGCTATGGTTGCGGGCAGGGTAGTGATAAATGACCGGTTTGGGGACTCCACTTTGGCTTACCAGGGTTTTGGCCGCGGGTTGAGTCTGGATCTTTTGTTCCACGTAAATCACCTGGCTACGGGGGGCTTGATGCCGCATCTGACTTTTCTGCTCGATATTCCTCCGGAGTTTGCCAGAAAACATCTTAAGAGAGATGCAGATCGTTTAGAACAGGAAACCATTTCTTTCTTCCAGCGGGTGCGGGAAGGATATCTGCTGCTGGCGGGAAAGCGGCCTGATTCTTACCTGGTGCTTGATGCTTGTTGTCCCGGAGAGGAAATCCATCGTCAGGTTGTTGCACGCGTGGAGGTGTTGATGAGTGAAGTTATTGCAGGAAATAATCGGTCACAATAATATTGTCGGCCTTCTGCGCGGGGCGGTGGACCGGCAGCGGGTGGCTCATGCTTATCTTTTTTCGGGTCCGGCAGGTGTGGGAAAGAAGACATGTGCTTTTGCTTTTACCCGTGCCCTGTTGTGTCAGCAGCCGCGGCAGGGGGATGCCTGTGCTCAGTGCCGGTCATGCCGGCAGCTGGAAGCCGGTAATTATCCTGATTTTATGCAGCTTGAACCGGCTGGAAGCTTCATCAAGATCGAACAGGTAAGGGAGATCCAAAAGAAGGTGTTGCTTACTCCGTTTCAAGGCAGCAGGCAGGTATGTCTGATTGAAGAAGCAGAGAGCATGACTGCTGAAGCTGCCAACTGTTTTTTAAAAACCCTGGAAGAACCGTCGGCCGGGGTGGTTTTTATACTGATTTCGGCCCGGCCTTATGCCTTGCTGCCCACGGTGGCTTCCCGCTGCCAGCAGGTTTGGTTCCAATTTCTTTCGGTTTTCCAGGTATCTGATGGTTTAATTAAATTGATGGATTTAAGTGAAGAGGAAGCAAAGTTGCCGGCAGCGCTGTCAGGGGGCAGCTTAGGGCAGGCGGTGGCTCTGGTAGCCGACGGGCGTTTTGCTGAACGCAGGAAACGTGTAATCGAAATGGCTGCCACTTTAAATGGCGCAACGCCGGGGGAAGCCTGCCGGTTGGCCGGGAGCCTGACGGGAAGCCGGGAGGAGATCCGCACCTGGATGGATGCGCTTTTGCTTTGGTACCGGGATCTTTTAGTATGGCAGGATTCCGGCCGCGAAGAGTTGATTTTCAACCAGGATTGTTTACCTCTTTTAGAGGAGCAGGCAAAGAACTATACTGCATCCCGGATAATTGATATAATGAATAAAGTTGAAGAGGCTAAAAACAGGTTATCCTCGAATGCCAATGTCAGGCTTGTGCTGGAAGTGTTATTCATGCATTTAAACAAGGTGAATGCCTTTTGTTTTTAGAAGCTGATTAAACTGGATAACCATATTAGCACTACAGCGTAATTTAAAAGTTAGCGGAGCCATGGGGACGGTTCGAGCGTCCTCATGGCGTAGCGAAGGGCCGAAGGGGAGACGATGGAACCGTCCCCATGGC
>DMIY01000215.1 GCA_003457075.1 Desulfotomaculum sp.
TGCGCAACAATATGTAATTAAGAAAGGCAATAGCCGACAAGAGTACCACGATCAGCCAAACATCGCGCAGATTCACCAACCCCCACGGGTCTACCGGACCCACAGGCAATATAGGCAAGATTACGAAGGCCAGCACGCCAAAGGTAATGGCGGCGTTGACTTCACTTTTCGAAAGGTGAATGGTAAACCCGACCAGTTCTTCTTTAAATGACAACAGTAACACTATCAGAATGGTAGCGGCGATGGGTAGAAAAACCTGACCTGCAGCCACCAGCGTTCCGTTTAAGGCAACTAGAAAAAGAGCGGCCGAAGTGGTGATCTCGGCGCCCTGCTGACGGGAAAGAGATTGCAGGTTCATAATTAAAATAATTACCCCAACCATCCCTAAAGCCACCAGATTAGCTGGTATTGAAATCATGCGGGAAAGAGTGCCGATCAAAGACACAAAAGCAAAAGTGCGCAGCCCTATTTCTTTTCCTTTGCGCTGCCTTTCCAGTCCCAGCAGCAAACCAAGGGCCAATGAAAGAACCAGTTGCTGCAACACAGGTAAATAATGCCATTGCTCGCCCGTCAAATGCAACCCCCCCTATTTTAAAAAGTAAATTAGTTGTTAGAACACATGCCTTACTCTTGCATAATGTACTATTGAAATATAAAGCATAGCTTTGCTGCAAGCCTGATCCTTGCTTTTAACTTAATCTTATAAAGATTCTTTATATATGTCTCAGGCCGATAAGATGTTTAAATTTGACTAATGATCTGATTTTTTTTATTCTTTACTGGGAGGAAAGGGACAGGTGTCCCCCGCGGGCTGCAAACCCGTCGGCCAGCCTAAAATCAAGGTAGGAGTCCGGTTCAATTCCGACTTCCTCCCTCCATTGAAAATCAGACAACGTTGATTTTTTATTGCTGCGGTTTTTTAGCGGCCGGATATACTTGCTGCATGGTGATCTAACAAAAAACGAATAAATGCCTGGACGGTTGCAGAAAGACGGTCATTTTTCAAGTGTGTGATGTATAAGTTTCGGATCAACTCCAACCCGGTTACCGTTACAACACCAACTTCTCCTAATTTGTCAGCTTCCCTGGCAGCTAAATAAGAAACAAACCCGCTACCCGTGTTATTGGCCACAGCCGTAACCACGGCCCGGCTGCTGCCAGCTTCCATGATAACCTGCAAATCTGCCAGATTAAGTCCTTTAGCTGCCAGCGCTTGAGCTACAAACTCCCGCGTTCCCGATCCTGCTTCGCCTAAAACTAATGGCTGGTTCAGTAGTTCCTCTAAGGAGATTACTCCTTTATCGGCTGCCGGGTGTCGAGGTGGGACGATGAAGACAATTTCATCTTTAATCCATGTCAGGTAATGAAGATCCGGCCCGGGCAGGCGGGCGCCGCATACGGCCAGGCTGATCTCCCTTTCCCGGAGCATTTTAAGAACGGCAGCGCTTGGAGCAACTCTCAGGCTGACCCGCAAGCCGGGGTTTGCTGCCAGGAATTTACCCAAGAGTGCGGGTAACACGTATTCTCCCGGAATAGTACTGGCGCCCACCAACAGGTGCCCCATGTTTAAAGTTGCGAAATCTTGCAAGCGATCCATCAGACGCTGGTAATTACCCAATATCTCCCGGGCTTCAGAATGCAGGATGTGCCCGGCGGAGGTAAGCTCCAATTTTTTATCCTTCCGGCGCCGGAACAGTTCTACCTTGAGTTCTTCCTCCAGGGCTTTCATTTGCATGCTGATGGCTGGCTGACTTAAGTATAATTCTTTCGCTGCGCGGGTAAAGCTTTTTAATTCAACAACTTTGATAAATGTTTCCAGTGACTTAATCTGCA
The DNA here is from genome assembly GCA_003457075.1 of Desulfotomaculum sp. Taxonomy (GTDB): domain Bacteria; phylum Bacillota; class Desulfotomaculia; order Desulfotomaculales; family Nap2-2B; genus UBA4053. The sequence goes on from DMIY01000215.1 coordinate 1,834, forward strand.
TATTTAAATAATACTACATTTATTTGTTTCCGTCACTACTTTCGTAATAAATTACCACGGGTAAATTACCACAAGCGCAACTTGTTTTCACCGGGATACCTCTTAAGGCCCCAGTTCTGTTACTCCTCTTAAGTCCACCAGGATTACGTCCAGGCCAATCTTCTTAATTTTCTCCCAGGGAACCACTATTTCTTCTTCCCGGCCAAAAAAAGACATCAGCCTGCTGGGGCCGGGCAGGATGATGGCACTAATGCGGCCCTGTTCCAGGTCAATATCAATATCTTTGATTGGGCCCAACTTTCGCCCATCGGCAATATTAATTACCTCGCGTACCCGCAAATCAGATATTTTAGCCATATCTTGAGCCCCCTTAAACTATGTATATGCCGGGAGCAAAGCATACAGAAACAAAAAAAGAGCGATTTCATCGCTCTTCTCCCCATTGAGTCTAAAGGATTAAAAATTCTTAATCCCGCGTCCAACGAAAATAATCCAAAATCCTAAAACGGAATTCCACAGGTGGTTCTCCTTCAGGTGCAGCCATTATCCAGGCGGGGCCGGGAGATTGCTCATTCCTTTTAAGAGAACCAAGGGCCGTAACTGCCCTGGGCGCCCCCAGCCTAAAAGCAGGCACTGCCGCCGGGGAATCGTTAGTATTCGTTTTCTTTGCCGGAACTACACCGGCAGGATCGACAAAGCATAAAGGGGGGAATAAAACGCACCACCAGTTAGCCCCCACCCCCCGGCCAAGCACTACTCGTACCGCTTCGTACTCGCCGGCAGAAAGAGTAAAATCATAAAAATTGTTTTGATATGTTCTGGCAGGAAACATGTACCGCCCTGTTTTTATTGTTACAGGGTAATCTTTTCCTCCTGCGCGCACTTCTTGAACAGCCAGTTGTTGAATGTAATCAAGATTTTCCCGGGTAATTTTCCTGGCCTGTTGGATATTATCCACCTGGTCAAATTTCCCGGACATGGCACTGACCACGGAGTCACGCACCCGGTATTTCGTAGCCTGATCAGCCGGACTGTTGCTGTTGGCAATTACGTGAAAACGAATTAGATTATTGGCATTGTAAGCATGGACGGCTTGCTCCCGGGTCAACTGCCAGGCCGCTGCCAGGCCGGTAC
>DMIY01000160.1 GCA_003457075.1 Desulfotomaculum sp.
GCCTGAAAGAGCCTGCCCTGGCTTTTCCAGCTTATCTTTGACCTCATCCCATAATGCGGCAGCCTTGAGACTTTCTTCTACTACTTCGTCAAGCCTTATCTTATGATTTAACCTCAGCATCCGAGGACCAAAAGCAACATTATCATATATAGACTTGAGAAAAGGATTGGGCTGCTGAAATACCATACCTACCCTTTTTCGTATCTCAACCACATCTGTCTGAGGATCATAGATATTTTGTCCATCTAATAGCACTTCACCCTCGAGGCGAGTTGTGGGAATAATGTCATTCATCCGGTTTAACAATCGCAGAAAAGTAGTCTTACCGCAGCCTGAGGGTCCAATAAGAGCAGTGATGTGGTATTCCTTTATATCCAGGGTAATCCGGTTAAGAGCTTTCAGCTTTCCATAAAAAAAATCAAGCTCTTTAGTCTGTATTTTGGGGTCCATATCAATATCCTCCTCTTGTTTTACCCTGAAAGCGCCATGAAAGCCATTTGGTAATAAAATTAAGGGCAAAGATGAGTACAATAAGTACCGCTCCAGTAGCCAACGCCTTGTCCAAAGCAGTGGTCTCCATTGCCAGGTAGAAGACATGCATTGCCAGTGTTCGTCCCCCGGAGAAGATTGAAGTAGGCATATCGGCATTACCACCCATAGTTACATAAAGACAAGCTGACTCGGCTACGACTCCTCCAATACACAAAATAATTCCGGTGACAATGCCTGGCAAGGCAGCAGGTACAATCACGTGGACTACCATCTGCCATTTGGTTGCTCCCAGAGACAGGGCAGCCTCACGTTGTGACTGTGGTACAGTTCTCATTGCTTCTTCAGCGCTACGGATCAAGAAAGGCAGCAGCAGACAAACGCTAGTAAGTGCACCGGCTAAGATAGAGTAATTAAAGTGAAAGGCTAAAACAAAAATAGAAAAACCAAACAATCCAAAAACTATGGATGGCACTCCAGCTAAAAGATCTGTGCTGTAACGAACTAAGCGGGTAAACTTGTTATCTTGGGCATATTCGGCAAGGTAAATGGCGGCTCCTATCCCCATGGGAGTAAGAATAACCATGGTGATGACTATCAACCATACTGTGGCAACAATACAAGAGAAAATACCTCCCTCACCACTAACCCCACCCTCAGGTGAAGTAAGTAGAAATTCGGAGCTAATAACTGAAAACCCTTCAATCAAAACATAACCAACAATAAACAGCAGGATAAGCACAGCAATAATTCCGGATAGCCAAATAAAACTCCAGGCAAATTTTTGGGTTAATTTAGGTGACAGGTTCATTATGAATTCCCCCTGTAAGCAATAAGTCCGATACTGTTGATGAGCATAACCAAAATAAAAAGTACCAATCCGGTAACAAACAGAACGCTTTCATGTATTCCAGTGGCGTATGATATTTCTAAAGCGATGTTACCAGTAAGTGTTCTTGCTGGGCCAAAGATAGTAGCAGGAAATATAGGTGAGTTTCCGATAACCATAATCATAGCCATAGTTTCGCCAATAGCCCTGCCTGTGCCAAGGATGACAGCGGCAATGATACCCCGGCGGGCAGCTGGTAGAAGAACAAGGTAGATAGTTTGCCAGTGAGTTGCACCCAGGGCTAAAGATCCCTCCTTGTGCTGAGCAGGAACAGCACGGATACTATCCTCGCTAATGCTGATTATAGTAGGCAAGACCATTATTGCCAGTATGATAGCTGCCGCCAACACTGAAGATCCTGAACCACTGCCGCTTAGGCTGGCTATAAAGGGGCAAAGAACAATCATTCCCACCAAACCGTAGACAACAGATGGAATACCAACCAAAAGGTCTACCGCTGGCCGGGCTAATTCACGAATGTGGGGTGGAGCAACCTCAGCCAGAAAGATAGCGCATCCTACCGACAGCGGCACTGCTATCACCAGGGCAAGCAAAGTAGTTGCTACCGAGCCAATAAGCATATTTAAGATACCAAAGGCTTCACGGCTCGGGTACCACTCCGTACGTAAAAGAATATCAGTTATCCCTACCTCCCAAAGTGCAGGTGAACTTTCTTTTAGGATGAAAATACCGATAAAGACTAAAATTAAAAAAGCTGCTATTCCAAAAACAGAAACAGCGTGCCTGGATATGCGGTCAATAGAGTAACGAGACATTGCTTTGCCTCCTTAAGCTTCTAAGCTTACTTTCAGAATAAAGTAGTGCCTTTAGCTTGGCACTACTTTATTCTTTGTACCGTTTCTATAATATTTTAAGTAAAAAAATAGAAGTAAAACTCCTATTTAATAGTAATGTAGCCCTCTTCCTTTACAATATTTTGTCCTTCTGTACTAAGGCAAAAGTCAATAAAATTTTTGGTCAGCTCCTTTGGTTCTCCTTTGGTTATAAAATTAAGGTAGCGGCTAATCGGATAGCTTTTGTTAAGAACATTATCCTCGCTACAAGCAATACCGTCTATACTTAGCGCCTTAACTGATGAATCAACATGGCCTAAGGAAATATAGCCAATAGCATTGGTGGTACCGGCAACCTTTTGTTTTACTGCTCCAGTGGAAGGTGAAAACTCTGCATTGGGGGCAATCTTAGCGCCTGCCATTACTTTTTCCTCAAAGCAGTCTCTGGTGCCCGATCCCTCTTCACGGTTAATCACTGTCCATTCAGTATTGGAACCGGCAGCAAAGATATCTCTTATCTTTTCCAGACTCAGGTCAGCAGTGCTATTTGAAGGATGGACAACAATAGCTACACCATCGCCTGCTATCTGAGTTGCCTTTAAATCTGGCCACTGTTCTATCTCGTTTGGTTTAAGCTCCCGGGATGCAGCGCCAATATCGAATATACCTTCAGCACATCCCTTGATCCCGGCACTGGAGCCACCCCCTTGAACAGTAATCTTAACATTAGCATTCTTAGTTTCAAATGCTTTGGCCCACTTTTCAGCCACAGGTTGGACGGTAGTGGAACCACCTACAGTAACGGCTCCTTTCAGCGGACTCTGACCGCAACCACTTAAACTTAAAACTAAAGCGGCTAAAATTAAACTGGTTAGAAGTAATAAAAACAATCTGTTTTTTACTTTAAGATGCATGCATGCTTTCTCCTTTCGATAAATTTTTGTTGATTTTTTTAGTTACTCTTTTTCTTATCATATCCTCTTTTCATTACCATATTTTACCACCACCTTTCATAAAATTAACCC
>DMIY01000090.1 GCA_003457075.1 Desulfotomaculum sp.
AAAGGCGGGCGCTGCGAGGCCTGCTGTGGTGACGGTATCCTTAAGATTGAGATGCACTTTTTGCCGGACGTTTATGTTCCCTGCGAGGTTTGCAAGGGACGGCGTTATAACCGGGAAACACTGGAGGTAAAGTATAAAGGAAATAGTATTGCCGGTGTATTGGACATGACAGTGGAGCAGGCGGTGGAGTTTTTCCGCCATATCCCAAAGATTCACAGGCGGTTGAAGACTTTGCAGGATGTCGGCCTGGGGTATATTCGTTTAGGTCAGCCGGCGCCCGAACTTTCCGGCGGCGAGGCCCAGCGCGTGAAATTGGCCACTGAACTGTCCCGGCGTTCTAATGGCCGTACCTTTTACATTTTAGACGAGCCGACTACCGGCCTGCACATGGACGACGTGTCGCGCCTGTTACAGGTCTTACACCGGCTGGTGGAAGCAGGAGATACGGTGGTGGTGATTGAACATAACTTGGACGTTATAAAAACAGCGGATTATATAATTGATCTGGGCCCTGAGGGCGGTGACTGCGGCGGACAAGTAATAACTGCGGGCGCTCCGGAGGAAATCGCCCGCGTACAGGAATCTTACACCGGGCAGTTCTTGAAACGGGTGCTGCCTTCTTTTTCAGGAAAGTACTGGAAGTTGGAGAGGATCGTCTCATGACGACCGAAGAAGAGTTAAGTCATCTTCCCGCCGTACCTGGTGTTTACTACTTCCAGGATAAAAAGGGAGAGGTTATTTATGTAGGGAAAGCCGTATCCTTAAGGAATCGGGTGCGTTCTTACTATCAGTCGGGAGCGCAGCACTCTCCCAAAGTACGTTCTTTGATGAACCGGGCAACAGACCTTAAATACATTGTGACGGACAGCGAAGTAGAAGCGCTTATTCTGGAATCAAACCTGATCAAGGAACATCGTCCCCGCTACAATGTTGTCCTTAAGGACGACAAGAGTTACCCTTATCTGAAAGTAACACTGGGGGAAGAGTTTCCCCGCCTTCATATCACGCGTCGCCTGGTACAGGACGGTTCCCTTTATTTCGGTCCCTACACTCAGATGGGAGCCGTTCAGGAAACATTAAATCTTTTGCGCAAGTTTTTCCCTTTTCGCACCTGTAAGCAAAAGATAACAAAGGCAGTAAAGAATGAAACGGGCCGGGCAATAAAAACAAGACAGCGGCCCTGTCTTAATCACCACCTCCGGCGCTGTCTCGCACCTTGTTGCGGCCTGGTCAGCCAGCAGGACTATCACGTCGTAATCCAGGAGATTTGCCTGTTCTTAGAAGGCCGGCAGGAAGATTTGCTTAAAAGGTTGACTTTGCGCATGGAAGAGGCTGCTAAAAAGCTGGAATTTGAGAAGGCCGCCCAACTGCGTGATCAGGTTAAGGCTATCCAGCGGGTAATAGAAAAGCAAAAGGTGGTTTTAAAAGACAGGAGCAACCAGGATATTATCGCTGCCGTCCAGGGAAAAGAAATTTCCTGTGCCATGGTTTTTTATGTGCGTTCAGGCAAATTAATTGGGCGAGAGCATTTTTTGCTCCCAAATACAGAAGGCATGAACAGCGCCGGGGTTATTACCGCTTTCATCAAGCAGTATTACCACCGGGTTGACTTTGTTCCCGAAAAAATTCTTCTTTCCGAGATTGTGAATGAGGAAAAGGAAGTTATCGCCAGGTGGCTTGCTCAAAAGAAAGGCAGCCAGGTCAACCTCCTCGTTCCCTCCCGGGGAGAAAAGAAGAAAATGATCGAAATGGTGAAGAAAAATGCGTGGCTTTCGCTGCAGGAAGCAGAAACCGAACATCTTAAACGTCAGGCGGGCGAGCAGCAGCTTTGTGAATTGGCCCAGGAACTGGGTCTTGAGAAAATACCCGGGCGGTTAGAGTGCTTCGATGTTTCCAATACACAGGGTTTCGAGAGTGTTGCTGCCATGGTTGTGTTTGAGAAAGGCCGGATCTGCCCGGATCAATACCGGCGCTTTAAAATTCGCACGGTGGAAGGTCCGAATGATTACGCTTCTTTGCAGGAAGTGTTAAAAAGGCGGTTTGCACGTGCTCTGGAAGAACAAAGGCTGATCAACAGCGGCCAGCCTTCCGGATCGGGCGCCGGGTTTCACCGCCTGCCCGACCTGGTTATAATAGATGGCGGCAAGGGCCAGCTTTCCGCTGCCCGTAAGGTGATGCGCGAGATGGGTTTTGAGAATATTCCGGCCTGCGGTCTGGCCAAGGAGGAAGAACTGCTTTTCATAGAAGGAAAAAGTGAACCTGTCCGTTTACCTGGGAATTCCCCTGTACTGCATCTTGTACAAAGGCTAAGGGACGAGGCTCACCGTTTTGCCCTTGCCTATCACCGGAAATTGCGTACAAGACACAATCTCAAGTCTCTTTTAGATGAAATTGAAGGAATTGGTGATGTGCGCCGGCGGGCGCTGCTCAAGGCGTTTTCTTCTTTGGAAGCAATCAGCCGGGCATCCGTGGAGGAGCTGGCGGCAGTGCCGGGCATGAATCTTCCGGCAGCAAAAGCTGTTTACGGTTTTTTTCATTAAAAGTAAAGCCTCTCGGAAATTCATCGGGCAAATCACCCTCCCTTGGCCCCTCGGAGTCGAGGGAGGGGAAGAGATCAAAAATGCTCCAATATGTTCCATCTCCCCTGGGGGAGAGGGTTAGGGTGAGGGGGCTTGAGTGAGATTATGGTGTCCAGTGATTTTGTTATCGGAGTAGACCTGGGGGGAACTAAAATATATACGGCCCTGGCCAACAAAGAAGGAGAAATCCTGGCAGAAGTTAAAATACTTACTGAGGCAAATGATGGGCCGGAACATGTAATCAGGCGCATTGTCGAAACAGTAAATGAAGTGCTTAAACTGTCCGGATTTTCTGGCCAACCTGGCTGTTTGGGAATTGGCGCGCCGGGACCTTTGGATCCCCGGCGGGGTTTTGTTTACCAGGCGCCAAATCTTGGCTGGCGCGATGTTCCGCTTAAACAACTTTTAGAGGAAGCCTTGCATATGCCGGTAGTTGTAGGTAACGACGCCAACCTGGCGGCCCTCGGAGAACATGTTTTTGGTGCGTTCCGGGGAGTGGATGACATGATCTATGTAACCGTCAGCACGGGTATTGGTGGAGGACTTATTCTGGGAGGAAAGCTGTACCTTGGAGCAGGTTTCGGCGCCGGAGAGATCGGTCACATGACTGTTGAGCCCGATGGTCCCGTGTGCAGTTGTGGAAACAGAGGCTGTCTGGAAGCGCTTGCTTCGGGAACGGCGATGGCGAAAAGAGCCAGACAATTGGTAGAGGCAGGAAGCGGCCGGGGCATTTTTATGCTGGCCGGAGGAGCAATGGAAAATATTACTGCGCGGGTGGTTTCCCGGGCGGCTGCCGGTGGAGATGAAGAGGCTTTAGGCATTCTGGCCGGGGCAGGCCGGGCGCTGGGAATTGGCCTGGCCTGCGTTATTAATTTGCTTAACCCTTCTTTAGTGCTTTTGGGTGGTGGTGCGATGCAGGCCGGGCGACCGCTTTGGCAGGCCATGACCGAGGAGTTAAACAAAAGAGCAATTCGTTCTACTCTTCAGCAGGTACAGGTGATACCTGCTACCCTCGGCCCCCGTTCGGGCCTACTGGGAGCGGTAGCACTGGCAATTGGGAAGGGGTAGGTTCGACAGCACCCCCACCCTAACCC
>DMIY01000099.1 GCA_003457075.1 Desulfotomaculum sp.
GGAACAGCAAGGGTAGTTGTTGACCAGGCACGCAAGGAGGGGCAAAAGGTTGGCCTGGCTAGAATCAGGGTTTTTAGGCCTTTTCCTTTTGAAAAATTGCGCCAGGTTTTACAAGGGAAAAAGGCTGTGGGGGTTATCGACCAGAGCGTGTGCCTGGGCTGGAACTGCGGTCACCTTTTCATGGAGTTAAAGGCAGCCCTGCCCGATATAGTTTCCAAAGTGCCGGTGCTCGATTTTATTGATGGCCTGGCCAACCTCGACATTACCAAGGAAAACATTGGACGGGTAGTGGAGCAAACGATCCGGGCCATGCGGGGAGAGCAGGTTCCGGAAGTTACCTGGCTGCCGCTAGAATAAGGGGGATAGGCAGATGAAAAAGCATTTGATTATTGGCTGCGGGCCGGCAGCCTTAAGCGCCCTGGACAAGATACGGAAAATTACTGCTGAAGATGAAATTAAGCTGGTAACCAGAGAAAGTTTTCTTCCCTATTCGCCGTCTATTCTTCCTTACCTGATAGGCGGAAGAATTCCGGAAGAAACAATCTGGCTTAAAGAAAAAGATTATTTTAAGAGCATGAAAGCCTCCCTGGAGTCAGATAAAGAGGTTGTATCCATAGATCCCTGGGTAAAGCAAGTTACTTATCAAAGTGGGGAAGAAGAGGCATACGACACTTTATTAATTGCTACCGGAGCAAAACCGGTCCTGCCGGTAATTCAAGGCTTAGAAGAGGGCAACTGCTTTGTTTTTCATAACCTAAGTGATTACCACAAGTTAAAAAAGGAGCTTGCCGGTAAAAAAGAAGTAGTTATTTACGGGGCAGGTTTGGTTGCTGTAGAACTGGCAATGTGCTTGCTGGAGAATGGCTATGCTGTAAAAATCATTGCCAGGAGCCGCTTGCTGCGCCGCTATTTTAACCAACAGGTAGGGAATTTTATAGAAGATACCTTCCGTCAAAAAGGCGCAGAGATTTACCTTCAGAGCGAGGTTGTTGCCGTGGAGAGGGAGAAAGAAAAAATGAACATTTCTCTTAATAACAGCAGGGACTTAAACGCCGATCTCTTTGTGCTGGCGATAGGAGTGAAGCCAGAAACTTCCTTTTTGGCTGGAACGGGTCTTCCGGTAAAAGACGGCATTCGTGCTGGTTACTACCTGGAGACAGAACTTCCGGAAATTTATGTAGCCGGTGATGTTGCCGCCGCTCCCGGCTTTTTTGACGATCAACCGGGAATTAACCCCATCCTGCCCAATGCCCTGGCCCAGGGGAAAGTAGCCGGGGCAAACATGGCCGGGAAGCAGACTCGTTATGAAGGTTGGATACCGGTGAATCTATTCTATTTATTTGGCCGGCAGGCCTTTAGCATTGGATTAACGGCAACCGCGGATGGTTCTGAGTACCAGGTTTACGAAGAGCAAAACAGGGCACGCGGGCAGTTTAAAAAGCTTGTCTTTCAGGAGGACTACCTGGTTGGAGCGCAGTTTTTTAATGTTGGAGTAGATCCAGGCGTCTTTCGTTATTTGATCACTGAGCGGGTTAAGATAAGTCCATATAACGAGTTACTGGGCGTTCAGCCGGTGGAAACAAGCCGCTGGTTGATGTTGGGAAATGAGCAGAAAAGTATATTTACCGGGGAGGAGGGTAGCAAGTGAAAGCTTTAAACGATACTATGATCATCAGGCAGGGTACCTGCCCTCCCACTTGCAGGGCTTGCGTTGATGCCTGCGCTAACCGGGAAAATGGAGACGGAGTCGCGGTGATAAATCCTGTTAAACTTTCCGGGGTAAATTTTCAAGGAATACTTACCTGCAACCAGTGCAGTATGCCGGCCTGCAGCGAAATATGTCCGGGCGGAGCTATAAAACGCGATGCCGGCGGTGTTGTTCATATCGACCGGCAGCGGTGTTCCGGCTGTGGTCTGTGTACTCTGGCCTGCCCTTACGGCGGTATTACTTACCAGGCGGNNAAAAAAAAGCGTTTAAGTGCGATTATTGTGCCGGATCTCCCCGCTGCGTAGAAGCATGCCCTGCTGGAGTTTTATCTTTTGCCAAAAGCCGGCCGGTGGTTAATTATCTTCAAGAAGATGAACTTTTAGCTCCGGGGACGATTTTTTGTACCGGCTGCCCGGCAGAGCTTGCTTTAAGGTTTCTCTTAAGAGTGCTGGGGAAAGAAGTGATTCTTTTTGGCAGTGCTGGTTGTGCTGCAGTTGGCGGGATTGGCTTCTTTGACGCGGCCGCGGCGAAGGTAGCGGTTATTAGTTGTTTGATGACCAACATTCCTTCGATTATGACAGGGGTAAGCCGTTATTACAGGAAGGTTGGTAGGGACGTTACCTGCGTAGCTTTTGTCGGTGACGGGGCAACTGCCGATGTTGGTTTTCAGCCGCTTTCGGGAGCTGCCGAAAGAGGGGAAAACTTTATTTACATCTGCTGCGATAACCAAGGGTACATGAATACCGGCGTGCAGCGAAGCAGCACCACCCCGTCAAAGGCCTGGACATCAACCACTCCTGTTAGTGAGTTGCGCCGGGGCAAAGAACAAGAGTCTAAAAACATGTCTCTCCTGATGGCTTTTCACGGTATTCCTTATGTAGCCACGGCTGCCGTCAGTCATCTGGAAGATTTTGCGCAAAAATTACTCAAGGCGAAATCAGTTAAGAATGGTATGGCTTACATCCACCTTTTTTCTCCCTGTCCTACCGGCTGGCGGAGTTCGCCCGAAGAAGCCATTGATCTTTCCCGCAGAGCGGTAGAAACAAATTATTATCCTCTCTGGGAAGCTGAACATGGCAAATTTAGTTTTACCTGGCAGCCGAAGCAGGTAAAACCGGTAACTGAGTTTACATCCCGTATGAAACGCTTTGCACATCTGACAGCCGAAGAAAACACTTCATTCCAGGCGCTTGTAGAAAAAAGATATGATTTAATAAGCAGGCTGGTTAAAGAAGAAATAACCGTTTAAAAAGCTAAATCTGTTTTGAAGGAGGTCAAAGAAAAATGTTACTTCAGGCAAAACCTTATGAGTGGATGGTCAAATATACCCCTCAGCGGGTATGGATTAACGGTAGGGGTGTTCTACTATGGCTGGCTTACTTTTTCGGTGACCTGGGTGGAGCAATGTATCTGATCTCGCTATACTTTAACAATCTTACAGGGATGGCCATCGGCTGGGGGATAATTATTTTGCTTAATGGCGGCTGCCACCTGGCATTTTTAGGCCGGCCCTTACGTGTCTGGCGGGCGTTTACGCGTCCCCAGTCCTCCTGGATTACACGCGGCTTGATTTTTATTGTTTGTTTTGTGGTTTTTGGTGCGCTGCAACTGGCGCCTGCATTACCTTTTCTGGCCTGGCTTCCCTGGTCGATAGATTCTTTAGTCCTAAGAACAATAGCGGCAATTTTTGCTTTCCTGATCTTGTTCTACTCGGGATTTGCCATGAGCGTCATTAATGCCATCTCTTTCTGGAATCATGCCTTGCTGCCTGTGCTTTTTGCCTTTTATGGCTTTTTAGGCGCAGCCGGTCTCTTCTTGATCGTAGTGTTATCCAGTGGGATGGAAAGTATGGTTGGCGCTGTCGAAACAGGTATTCGTATCCTGCTGGTAGTTGCGGCCGTCCTGCTGGCTGTATATCTTGGCAGCGCCACTTCAACTCCAGGCGGGAAACAGTCGGTAGCCGAGTTAATCCGGGGCCACATTTCTATTCCTTTCTATGTCGGATTGGTAGTATTGGGTATTGTTATTCCATTAATTGTTTCTGTTTACTTTTTTTCTACTGGCGTAGTGGCGCCTTCTGTTTTAATTGCTGGTGTGATCTGTGAAGTGATAGGCAGTTTGTCTTTACGCTACTGTATGTTAAAGGGCGGTATTTATACCCCAATCATTCCCAACCGCCTGGAAGCCTGAAGCCTGGTGTAGAAGGACCCGTTAAAAAACGGGTCTTTTCAATTTTATTTGAGATGTTTGTTCAGTGAAGAGTTTTTTTACCTTTTATAGTGGCCGTCGAAATAGGGAGGAGCAAAATAAGGACAGAACAGCCGGAACGGAGAATAGTTTGCCACTTAACAGCGGTCAAACTGTTGTCTTTACTCAATCGGCCACTCTCCTCTTTCCTGCAGAACCTCCCGGTAAATTGCCAGCGCTTTGTTTACGGCCGGCATCCCGGCGTAAGTGCCGATCTGAAAAAAGATCTCAGCCAGCTTTTTAGGATCACAGCCGACGTTTAAGGCGGCGTTTACGTGCAGGCGCAACTCTTCCCCGGCCTGCAGAGCCGCCAGCACGGCAACCGTGATCATCTGTCTTTCCGGCAGGGTGAGAACAGTGCGCGAATAAAGGTTACCTGTGATGAACTTCGAAAGATCGTTGGCCAGTTCCTTATCAAACTCGCGCCACGTTTTATAAGGAGGGTCTGCTTTGATTCCCTTGCCGAAAAGCTTGTTTGCTGTTTCCTGCGTCCTTTTTTTGATTTCTGCTTCATTCATATAATCAATCGCCTCCTGATTTATTTTTTTATTGCCTGTTTCATCACTCCATTGGATTGTGCCAGTGAAATTTCATGTTGCTCTTCTTCTGACAAGATTTGAGTTCTAATCAATCTGCATTCCTTCTTTGCTCACTTGTTTGTGTAGGTTAGAT
>DMIY01000102.1 GCA_003457075.1 Desulfotomaculum sp.
CTTTTGCTCTTTTACCTGCCGGCGCAAGTTTTCCACCAGTTCCAGGGAAACATCAACACCTACATCGGCTTGAATCAAGATTTCTTCCAGTTCGTCATAAAGGTTTTCGTCAATAGTCTTCTTTCTTGTGACCAACTCTTCAACTTTATCAATCAAACCCTGCCGTGTTCTGGTTAAACCCTGTTTCAGCCGTTCCAAAAAAGACATTGTTGCGCTCCTCCTGCCATCTTATATCCCGGTTTTAAGTAAAGCCTGACGGGCAGCCTGCTGTTCAGCTTCCTTCTTGGAGTGGCCTGCCCCGCGCCCTATTTCCCGATTGTGATAAACCACACCGGCGGTAAAAACCTTGTTGTGATCAGGACCTTTTTCACTGATAATTATATAACTTACCGGGTCGTGCGCTTTTTGCTGAAGAAGCTCCTGCAACTCTGTTTTATAATCCCGTTCGGCGCGTCCTCCCAGTACATCGTCAATTACCTGTTTAAGGAAGGTAAGTGCTGCTTCGTCTGCCTGCGCCAATCCCTGATCAAGGAAAATTGCTCCCAGTAACGCCTCAAAGGCATCAGCCAGGATAGAGGGACGATTCCTACCTCCCGAGCGCTCTTCACCTTTGCCCATCAACAGGCAATTACCCAAACTTAGATCCCTGGCTGCTTTAGCCAGAGAAGGTTCACAAACCAGCGCCGAACGCAATCTGGTTAATTCTCCCTCAGAACTTTCCGGATAAAGATGATATAAATAATTGCTGATTATGAGTTCTAAAACGGCATCACCCAGAAATTCCAGGCGCTGGTTGTCCTGTAGTTCCTGTACTTTGTTTTCGTAGGTATGCGAACCATGAGTAAGAGCCTGCCTCAAAAGGCCTTCGTCATTCCAGTTAATGTTCAGCTTTTCTTTTAAACGGATAATATTTTGCTCGACGCTGTACATTTTATCACCGTTGATATTTTTTAAACAACAAAGAAACATTATGTCCTCCAAAACCCAGGGAATTGTTCAAGGCCATCTTTACCGGCAGACGGCGTGCCTGATTGGGAACATAATCCAAATCACAATCCGGATCGGGATATTCGTAATTAATGGTAGGAGGTACGATTCCGTCGTGGATGACCATTACACACGCCACTGCTTCCAGCCCGCCAGCGGCGCCCAAAAGGTGACCGGTCATGGATTTGGTAGAGCTTACAACCAGTCGCCGGGCAGCATCGCCAAAAACATGCTTGATAGCCAGGGTTTCCGCTTTGTCGCCCAAAGGGGTAGCCGTACCATGGGTATTAATATAATCCACCTCTTCGCATAATACGCCTGCTTCCTGCAAGGCTAGTCGCATGGCGCCGGCTGCGCCTTTACCCCCGGGCTCCGGAGCGGATATGTGGTACGCATCACATGTGCAGCCATAACCTACAATTTCCGCATAAATCCGCGCCCCTCGCGCTAATGCATGATCCAGCGTTTCCAGTACCAACATGGCTGCCCCTTCACCAATTACAAATCCGTCGCGGTGGGCATCAAAAGGACGGCTTGCTTTTTCTGGTTCGTCATTGCAAGTTGACATAGCTCTCATCGAACAAAATCCCGCTACGGCTAAAGGTGTGATAGGAGCTTCAGCGCCGCCTGTAATCATTAAATCAGCATAGCCCTGTTTTAGGAGTCTAAAAGCGTCTCCTATGGCATTGTTACTGGAGGCACAGGCATTAACGACAGTCGCATTGTGCCCCCTTAAACCGTATGTAATTGCAATCTGTCCTGCTCCCATGTTGGCAATCAGCATGGGGATGAAAAATGGACTCACGCGCTCAGGACCACGACTGATCAACATTTTATGCTGCTCTTCCATTGTTCCAATGCCGCCTATACCGGAACCCAGGATAACACCTACTCGATCCTTATCCAGATCCTCCAGTTTAAGACCGGCATCCTCAATAACCCGGCTTGCTGCAGCCAGGGCAAAGTGAGTGAAGCGGTCCATGCGCCGGGCTTCTTTTTTTTCAATGTAATCTGCCGGGTTAAAATCTTTTACCTCCGCAGCGATCCGCGTGGTATAACCATCAGGATCAAAGTGAGTGATGCGGTCTACACCGGAAATCCCTGCCGTCAGATTTGACCAAAAAGTATCTAAATCACTACCCAGAGGAGAAATTACTCCCAGGCCTGTAATTACCACACGGTTTTGCAAATTTTAAAACCTCCTTGCATGATAAAGCAAATCGTCAAACCACAAAAAGTCCCGCTGGTAAAGCAGGGCCTGGAATATTTGCAAAGAAATTACTGGTGATCTTGAATATATTTTACCGCTTGACCCACTGTCCGAATTTTTTCTGCGTCTTCATCAGGTATGACTATCTCAAATTCCTCTTCCAGGGCCATTACCAATTCCACAATATCCAGAGAGTCCGCACCAAGATCTTCAATAAAAGAAGAGCTCATGGTTATTTCTTCTTCCTCGACGCCAAGTTGCTCTATTATAATTGCCTTTACTTTTTCCGCAACTGATTCAGGACTTGACAATTTTCTTCACCCCCTTCACGGTATTTTGTCCTCACTTACATAGTCATACCGCCATCTACTATAATGGTCTGGCCGGTTATGTAACTGGCGGCTTGACTTGCCAGAAAAACCACCACTCCGGCTATTTCTTCCGGCCTGCCGAGGCGACCCAGAGCTGTCTGAGATACTATTTTCCCCTTAGTCGCCTCGGGCAATCCACGGGTCATTTCAGTATCAATATAACCTGGGGCCACAGCATTAACAGTAATATTGCGCGAACCCAGTTCCCGCGCCACAGATTTGGTAAAAGCAATCAACCCGGCCTTGCTGGCAGCGTAGTTGGCCTGGCCGGCGTTACCCACTATTCCGGATACGGAACTGATGTTGATAATCCGGCCCCACCTTGCTTTAAGCATGGAACGGGCTACTGCCCTGACGCAGTTAAAGGCCCCTTTTAAATTAACTGCCAGAACGCTGTCCCAATCTTCATCACGCAGGAGCATAACCAGATTATCACGGGTGATGCCGGCGTTATTAACCAGAATATCCACCCCGCCGAATTGCTTGACAGCGTACTGGATCATTGCCGAAGCACGGACGGGATCGGTTACGTCCGCCTGGTAGGCTGCAGCCTGGCGGCCCAACTTCTGGATAGCCGTTGCCACTTCTTCGGCCGCTCCATCATGCTGTGCATAATTTATAAGCACATCTGCCCCCCCTGCAGCTAACGCCAGGGCAATTGCACGTCCGATACCCCGCGAAGCGCCTGTAACTACGGCCCTTTTGCCGTCAAGCGCCATTTTAGCCGACCTCCTTAAATTGTGCAAGCATTTTTTCTATGGATTCCGGATTCTCTACATTGGCTGTTAATACATTCCGGCTAAGCTTTTTAAGCAAGCCGGTAAGTACATTGCCAGGACCCACTTCTATGAAAGTGTCAAAGCCATCTTTCAAAAGACGGGTCATACTTTCTTCCCAACGTACGGGGCTGTATACCTGCTGCACTAAAAGACTGCGAACATCAATGCCTTTCCTTATATAATCCGCCGTTACATTGGCAACCACGGGCATTAAAGGATCTTTGACGGTCACAGTTGCCAGCTCAATGGCCATTTTTTCTCCTGCCGGGCGCATTAAGCTGGAGTGAAAGGGAGCGCTTACCGCGAGCGGGATGCACCTTTTCGCCCCTGCTTTTCGGGCCAGGAGCGAAGCCTGCTCCAGGGCCTGTTTCTCACCGGCAATAACCACCTGGCCCGGACAGTTAAAGTTGGCAATTTCTACCACCCCACCACCGCCAGTTACCTCCTGGCAGACGCTAAGTACAGCAGAAATGTCCAGGCCCAGAACGGCTATCATTCCTCCTGTGCCCAAGGGAACGGTTTCCTGCATCAACTGCCCGCGCTTGCGTACCAGCGCCAGACCGTCTGTGAAGGAAATGGCGCCTGCTGTTACAAGAGCGCTGTATTCTCCCAGGCTGTGTCCTGCAACTGCGGAAGGGCTGATGCCCTTTTCCAGCAGTATGCCGGCACAGACAACGCTGACGGTAAAAATAGCCGGCTGGGCATTAACTGTTTTCCGTAATTCATCATCAGGCCCTTCAAAACAAAGCCTGGCAAGAGAAAACCCTAAAACTTCATCTGCTTTTTCAAATAATTTTTTTGCTGCAGGGTAGTAATTGTACATCTGCCGGCCCATACCTGCATACTGCGAGCCTTGGCCGGGGAAGATAAAGGCTATTTTCATTTTTGTTCAACCATCCGGTAACTTAAATTTTGCAAAATTTCGGCAGCCCCTTGCACTACATCCGCGATAATTTCCCTGGCGGCTTGAACTTCCCGGACCATGGCAGATACCTGGCCAGACATGATAGATCCATATTCCACATCGCCATCGACCATGGCTGCCCGCAGGCGCCCTACACCCAGTTTCTCGATTTCCTCAGGCGGCGCGCAGCGGCCTTCCAATTCTTCGTACTGCCTGGTCAGCTTGTTCCGCAGTACCCGTACAGGATGACCAATAGCACCTCCGGTAACCACCGTATCTCTATCTTTAGCTTTGATGATCATCTTTTTGACATTAGGATGAATTGTACACTCGCTGGCACACATGAACCTGGTACCCATCTGCACTCCCATTGCCCCCAGACACAAGGCAGCCGCCAGACCGCGACCGTCGTAAATTCCTCCAGCAGCGATAACGGGTACGTCAACAGCTTCTACTACCTGGGGAACTATGGCCATTGTACCCAGTTCGCCTATATGTCCGCCGCTCTCCATCCCCTCGGCTATAATGGCGTTTACTCCGTTACGTACCAGGCGTTTGGCTAAAAATACCGATGATACTACCGGAATCACCTTAACCCCAGCCTTTTGCAGAGCAGGCAGATATTTACCCGGGTTACCTGCTCCCGTGGTGATAACCGGCACTTGTTCTTTAATGATCACCTTGATAATCCCTTCTACGTATGGGGAAAGAAGCAATACGTTAACCCCGAAAGGTTTTTTAGTGAACTGCCTGGTTAATCTTACTTGTTCCTGCACCCAACTGTCGTTAGCAGTACCGGAACCGATGATCCCCAGACCGCCGGCTTCACTCACTGCAGCAGCCAGTTCGGCTGTCGATACCCCGGCCATCCCTCCCTGGATAACAGGGTATTTAATGTCCAAAAGATCACATAACTCTGTACGGATTATATTTATCTCCCCTTCTTGAAAACAGGATTAAGAATTCATAAAACCTGGGATTTAGCCATTTGAATGATTTCGATAATCATACCATCGCATAACTACAGCACCCCACGTAAGCCCGGCTCCAAAGCTGGCCATAACCACATGTTCACCGTCCCTGATCCTTTCTTCCTGAAGGGCTTCGTACAAGGCCAGAGGAATGGTAGCAACGGAAGTGTTTCCATAACGATCGATATTTATGGCTACTTTTTCCGAAGCCAAACTCAATCGTTTGGCGATTGCTTCAATAATTCGTATGTTAGCCTGATGGGGGATAAAAAAATCCAGGTTATTCAGAGAAAGACCTGCTGCGGCCAACACTTCCAGGCAATTTTCTTCAATGGCTCTTACAGCAAACTTGAAAATTTCCTTGCCGTTCATATGTATATAGTGCAATTTCCGCTCCACCGTTTCATGCGATGCGGGCAAGCGTGAATTTCCTGCCGGCAGGGTCAACAGATGTCCGCCGGAACCATCAGACCGCAGGTTACTGGACAGCACACCGTATCCTGGCGGAACTGAACCAACTACCACAGCTCCTGCGCCATCCCCAAACA
Organism: Desulfotomaculum sp.; assembly: GCA_003457075.1. Taxonomy (GTDB): domain Bacteria; phylum Bacillota; class Desulfotomaculia; order Desulfotomaculales; family Nap2-2B; genus UBA4053. The sequence continues at coordinate 5,771 of DMIY01000102.1, forward strand.
ACACACACGTGTTGCGTTCCTGATAGTTGGTTACCCTGGACAGGCACTCCGCTCCGATAAGCAATACGTTTTTGCTGAAGCCCGTTTCCACGAACTGGCTGGCTATAACCAACCCGTAAAGAAAAGAGGTACATCCCGCCTGCAGATCAAAAGCGCCTGCCTTTTTGACACCAAGCCTATCCTGCACCAGGCAGGCAGTTGCCGGAAACAACATATCCGGGGTATTGGTGGCTATAATAATCAGATCTATTTCTCCGGCTGTCAACCCTGCATCCAGCAGTGATCTTTCCGCTGCGATAGTCGCCAGGTCGGAGGTAGCCTGCCCGGATGCAGCAATATGTCTTTCCCGGATGCCGGTGCGGGTTATAATCCATTCATCATTTGTATCTACCATATTTTCTAATTCTTGATTAGTCAATACCCGTTCGGGTACATAAACGCCAATGCCCCGTATGCCTGCCTGCAATTTATTACACATCAGGTTGTCCTTCCTTTGCCTTGGATTTTCTGAATACTGTTCTTAATGGCCGAAACCAAGTCCTTTTGCACGGACTCGCCGGCCAGATGAATGGCATTTTTAATAGCCCGGGACGTGGAACTGCCGTGGCAAACGATTATTACTCCGTTCACTCCCAGTAAAGGAGCACCACCGTATTCTGCATAATCCAACCTGCGCCGGAAATCACGAAGAGCAAACATAGTCATGGCAAATCCTGCCCTTGCAAACCATTTTTTTGTGGTTTCTTCCTTCATCATTTGCATGAATGCGGCGCTCATTCCTTCAACAGACTTTAAGACAATATTACCCACAAAACCATCGCAAACCACTACATTTACTGTATCCTGGTAGATATCTCTCCCTTCCACGTTACCGATAAAATTAATACCGGCATTGGCGAGCAAGGGATAAGCAGCCAGAGTAAGTTCATTGCCTTTTGTTTCTTCTTCTCCAATGCTCAGCAGCCCGACGCGAGGGTTATGTATACCCAGTATTTCCTGAGCATACAGGTAACCCATAATGGCAAATTGAAGTAAGTGATAAGTTTTGCAGTCTACATTGGCCCCAACATCTAAAAGCAGTGTCCACCCTCCTTTGCTTGGCAGCGTGGTAGCGAGGGCAGGACGATCAATACCCACAATTAATCCTAAAAACAAGACGCCGGCAGCCATAACTGCACCCGTATTTCCTGCCGAGACTAAGGNNACAGCCACTGACGGAGATTCAGACATGGAAATTACCTCAGATGCGTGCACCACGCTTACCAGTTTATCCGGACAACCAGCCATCTCCTGCCGGATTATCGCTTCATCTCCGACCAGAATGATTTCTTGATTAAACTGATGAGCCGCTTCCAGTGCGCCTTTTACAATTTCCGCCGGGGCACTGTCACCACCCATGACATCCACGGCAATCTTCAAATTTGCCATACCCTCCTTCAGGCGATTGCAAATACCAGAAACTTTCCTTGAAAAATAGTTTCATCTTGAACTTTTGAGGCAACTCTTACTACGTACTTGTTTTCTTTCCTTCGGCTGATGAATGCCCTGGCGACTACCTTTTCCCCGCAATAGACTGGCCGTCTAAAACTAATCCTGGCCGTACCGGTAAGAGCAACCTTGGTGTCAATCAGGGCAACTGCCAGGCAGTTGGCCTGGGCGAAAATATAATCACCACGGGCTACCCTGGTACGTTTTAACGTCATTTCCTCCGATACCTCCAGTATTGAGACACCACTGCGGCCAAGTTCCAGATCAATCAGTTTCCCAATCCATTCATCCTTTTCCAGTGATTTTACCTGGCCGTAAATACCCTGGGCGACTTCTTTCAACCTTTCGCGGAGTTCGGGAATACTCAATCTCCATCGATCCAGCCGGACAGTCTGAATGCTCACTCCCAAAATGTGTGCAAGTTCATCATCGGTAAGGAAAGGATTCCCTTCTAGGTATCTGCTTAAAAGTTCTTGTCGCTTGCTTTTTCCCGGTCTTGTCATGGGTGTTATTTCCACCTATGTAATAAATTCTTTAATACCAGGTACTAAAATAAAGTGTAGCTAAAGTATAGCTGTTATGCCAGAAAAAAGCAACCAAACCAAAAAAAATTTCAAACAGACCGCCCGGTAGAAAACCGGGCGGTGTTTTAACAGTAACAGGTTTGCCGACTTTTTTTCGATTGATTTTTTAAGATGCACAGTAAATTAAGTTTTGATTACTTCCCGTGCCTTATAAAAACCACAGGCTGGACAAACCCGATGGGGGACTGTTAGCTTATGAC
>DMIY01000126.1 GCA_003457075.1 Desulfotomaculum sp.
GGTCAGGTCTTGTATTGTGCATTTATTAGTGAAGAGAATGCTTAAAGGTCCTGCTATCCTGTCGCCCCCTGGTAATGGAAACCTTCGTGGAGCAGGAGCGATTCCAAGGAACCTGCTACTGCGCCGCCAACTGGATCCATGTTAGGCAGACCCAGGGGCGAAGTAAACTCGACACCTATAAGCTAAAGGACAAACCTATCAAGGACGTCTTTCTCTTCCCCCCCTGGACAAGAATTTCCGCAAAACCCTCACCGCGCCTACGTAGTTTACCGAATACTTACAAAATATCAGCAGCATCGTAATCATGTCGGCATACGTGATCAGCCATCGCTCCATGCTGCCATGTTTCACGGGTTTACTTCTTCTTTTCGTGATCCGGGATCACTCCTTAGCTTAACAGCCAAAGTATCTTCCTTGAAAAGTATTTGGCAAATTATTCCATATCTTTTACCATTATTCGTTTAAAAAAACAGACTTACTTCTCTTTTTTTGACAAAAATTTGTTTTAAAGACAGGTTTTGAAAATTAAATTCCCATAGAACAATTGACAACAGCGACTTTGTGTGATAATCTATTGTTGTAAAGTTTTAGCCGGAGTGGCGGAATAGGCAGACGCAAGGGACTTAAAATCCCTCGGAGGATCACCTCCGTGCCGGTTCAAGTCCGGCCTCCGGCACCACCGGAGATGCCAGTTAATGCCCCGGACCCAGGGGCATTAACTTGATCAGAACAACAAAGGGGGGCATCGAGGTGCCTGTTTACGAATTCAAGTGTGCTGGCTGTGAGCTTCGTTTCGAAAGGTTATGCCAGATAGGAGAAACCGGCGCCAACGTCAACTGCCCACACTGCGGCAGGCAAGGACCTGGCCGGGTAATGAGCGGTTTTAATTCACCTGGCAGCAACAGCATGAGTGATGGCAGCAGCAGTTGTGGAAGCTGCAGTTCAGGTAGTTGCGCAACATGCGGCCACTGACGAAAAGCGTGGGCAGCTTTATCTAGCCAGCCCACGCTTTTAACCTCCTTCCCAATCTGCCAGCAAAGCTTTTCCTGTCGCCAAAGAACTCTTTACGTCAATAATCCGCTGGTTGCGCGAACCACTAAAAGATAGCGTTAATTCCCTCTCTTCTTCTATAAAAGGCCCATCTATAAGGTAGTCAGATCCCACCAATAACTGTTTCACAGCCGGATCGGTTTCCGCCATCTCAAGCAGTTTTTCCCATTCATACCCGGTATAGGTAATCACGTCCATGGCTCTTTCCCGTACCGCCCGGGCCAGGACAGCCATTGGTAGGGGTTGCATGAACGGTTCTCCGCCGGAGAGCGTAATCCCTTTCAGCAAGGGATTAGCTTCTATCTGTTCTAGCAGGTCCCCTACTGATACATCCACCCCTTCCTCAGGATCCCAGGTATGCGGGTTCTGACAACCCCGGCAACGATGAGGACATCCCTGGACAAACACCACCAGGCGCAGGCCCGGCCCGTCCACCACACTTTCTTTTGTTATACCGGCTATCCTGACAATCATTTTGAGATCTTTTTTCAAATTACTTTTGTTCCTCCCTTAAGAGCCCTTTTAATTTATCTTCCAATCTCTCTTGCCTAAACTGTAATACAGGAATACTTCAGATGTCAATTGTCTTGCACCGGCTCATTAATTGTTTTTTTGACAGGATCAAAATAAAAATTTGCGAAAAACAGAATCCGTGGCCGAATGAGTGAGATTTTTCTTTCTTCCTTGTCTTTTAGTATACTTTTTCGTCACTTTACTTTTGCCCAACATATAGTATAATCATCATACAGGTTGTACTATATGTATACCGTGTCTCGTTAGTAGCCTTTCGCATATGTAATTCCTTGCAAACAAACGGCAAGCACGCATTTTTCATGTTTTGTAGAGAGGGCGTTAGTCCTCATGGACAACTCTCTTGAGTCCGGCAGGTGAGATAAATGAAGTGCCCTTTTTGCGGACTTCCCGACAGCCGGGTGCTGGATTCACGGCCGGTGTCTGACGGCAATGCAATCCGGCGCCGGCGAGAGTGCAGCGGCTGTGGAACGCGCTTTACCACCTATGAAAGGGTGGGTGACTTTTCGCTGGCAGTGGTAAAAAAAGACGGCCGCCGGGAGCCTTTTGACCGTCAGAAGCTTCTGGCCGGCATTGTTAAGGCCTGCCAGAAGCGCCCGGTTTCTATTACCCAAATGGAGATAATAGTAGACGATATTGAAAAAGAGCTGCGCCAAGGTATGGAACCTGAAGTAAGGAGCCACCAAATCGGGGCAATGGTGATGGAACGCCTGCGCCGGCTGGACGAGGTGGCGTATGTACGGTTTGCTTCGGTTTACCGGGAGTTCCGGGATGCCGAGAGTTTCATGCAGGAAGTCAGGAACCTAAAAGGAAAGCCTGTTCTTAACCAAAACAAAAGGCTAAGGTTTAAAAGGAGGCCATGACGATGTTTAAGAAGATTCTGAAGAGGGATGGTCGAGAGGTACCGTTTGACGAAACAAAAATCACGGATGCCATTTTCAAGGCGGCCCGGGCGGTTGGCGGCGAGGATCGCCAGACGGCTATGGAACTGACCATCGAAGTTCTAAAGCTGCTTAAAAAGAAATACAACGGCCAGGTTTTCGGGGTGGAAGGCGTGCAGGACATAGTCGAAAAAGTCTTGATTGAGGCCGGCTACGCCCGCACGGCCAAGGCTTACATATTATACCGCGACAAGCGCACCCGGATGCGGGAAGCTAAAGGCGAATTGATGGACGCGGTAGCGGAAATCCTGGAAGAAACCAGCCGGGAAAACGCCAACATCGGCAACTCGCCTTCGGCCAAAATGCTTCAGATCGCCAGTGCTGCCAGCAGGCAATATTACTTAAGCCGCCTTTTGCCGGAAGAAATGTCTTTAGCCCACAGCAAGGGAGATATCCACATTCACGATCTGGACTTCTATGGTAAAACTCTCAATTGTATCCAAATTCCTCTTGATCGCTTGTTGCAGGAAGGTTTCAACACCGGTCACGGGTACATCCGGCCGCCCAAACGGCCCACTTCGGCCACCGCCTTAGCGGCAATCATTTTGCAGAGCTCGCAAAATGATATGTTCGGCGGACAGTCATTTCCCTTTTTTGACAAGCAAATGGCGCCTTTCGTTGAGAATGAAGATGAAAATGAAGTCTTCCAGTCAATGGAAGCGCTGGTATATAACCTGAACAGCATGCACAGCAGGGCGGGCAGCCAAGTCCCTTTTTCGTCCATTAACTTGGGTACCGAAACCGATGAGGCGTCCCGCAAGGTAACCCGGAATTTGTTGCTGGCCTTCGAGGCCGGGCTGGGCAAAGGCGAAAACCCGATTTTCCCCAATATTATTTTCCGGCTCCGGGAAGGGGTTAATTTCAACCCGGGCGACCCCAACTACGACCTG
>DMIY01000050.1 GCA_003457075.1 Desulfotomaculum sp.
CCGAAAGACTGCGCCTTCCAGTACACGGATCAGGCTATCCCGCATTCGCTCTATAATACTGCTCATTTGAAAAAACCCAAAGCCTCCCGCCAAAATACTGTATAAATTTATCATAGAGGACATTCTCATATTTCTCTGTGCTCTTTTGTGAATTCTATGGTTCAAAATATTTTTAATCCCGCCATCTGCTTAAGTGCCATCCAATAAGGTTTCTGCACATTTCTGCGTAAATCCTCCTTATTAGCCCGCCGCCTCTTCAGCAGCCGGCGGTATCAGGTAACTGACATCCGGTACAGTGACGTTTACTGTTTTTGGCTGAACGCCACGGGCTTTAACAAACCTGGCCATGCGCCGGAACGCCTCGCTTAAACTTTCCACCGAAGTAGTATAAGAACAGCGTACAAATCCTTCTCCACTGGAACCAAATGCATTGCCGGGCACAACTGCCACCTTCTCTTCCTGCAACAAATGTCTGGCAAATTCCTCCGACGACAGCCCAGTACCGCTGATTTCGGGAAAAGCATAAAAGGCGCCGCCAGGTTCAAAGCAGGGTAATCCCATGTCGCGAAAAGCATGGATCACCAGCAAACGCCGCCGGTTATATTCCTGCACCATGTGCATCATGGCTGGCCCGCCATTTTGCAGCGCTTCGACAGCAGCCATTTGAGCTGTGATGGGAGCGCAAAGCATGGTATACTGGTGAATTTTAGTCATGGCCCCAATGAAATCAGCATTACCGGCAGCATAACCAACCCTCCAGCCGGTCATCGCATAAGTCTTGGAAAAACCGTTCAGCAATACAGTGCGTTCCTTCATGCCGGGCAGGGTGGCAATACAGGTATGTTCCCCCACGTAGGTAAGCTTGTCGTAAATCTCATCAGAAATCACAAGCAGGTTACGATCTCTTACCACCTCGGCAATCTCCAATAGGGTCTGCCGGTCCATCACGGTACCGGTAGGGTTATTAGGATAACACAAAAGCAAGATCTTGGTCCGGGGCGTGATGGACGCCGCCACCTGTTCAGCAGAAATCCGAAAACCACTGTCCATTGTCGATGGTAAACTCACAACCCTCCCGCCGGAAAGAACAACGCAGGGCGCATAAGAAACGTAAGAAGGCTCCGGCACCAGTACTTCATCACCGGGACACACCAGCGCACGCATAGCCAGGTCCAACCCTTCGCTGACGCCAACGGTAATTAATATCTCATTCTCAGGATTGTAAATCAACCTCCGGGTAGACTGCAGATCCCGGGCAATAGCCTGGCGCAGTTCCAACAGGCCGTAGTTGGAAGTATACATGGTATACCCTTTCTCCAGGGAATAAATACACGCCTCCCGGATGTGCCAGGGTGTAACAAAGTCAGGCTCCCCTACCCCCAGTGAAATCACTCCCGGGGTTTCAGTCACCAGATCGAAGAATTTTCTGATTCCCGACCACGGTATGGATCTTACCAGGGGATTTACCAACTCACTCCACGAGGTATTCCTGTTCATGGGGAAACTGCCAACCTCCTGTCTTTTTCGCCGTCTTCCAGGATTACGCCATCCTGCTTATATGTCCTTAAAACAAAGTGCGTAGTGGTACTGAGCACCCCTTCAATGGTAGCCAGTTTAGTGGCTACAAAGTGACTCACCTCACGCATGTTCTGCCCTTCAACGAATACCGCCAGGTCATAAGCGCCGGACATCAGGTGCATACTACGCACCTGAGGGAACCGGTAAATACGCTCTGCCACTGCATCGAAACCCGTATCCCTCTGCGGCGTAACACGCACTTCAATCATGGCCAACACTTTTTCTTCCCCTGCTTTTTCCCAGTTAACGAGCGTCATATACTTCAAGATTACCTTCTTTTTTTCCAGTTCCTTAATAACGCGCTGAATTTCTTCCTCTTCCATGCTCAGCATAATGGCAATTTCCCCTGCCGAAAGCCTGGCATCGGACTCAAGAATTTCCAGCACTTCCTTCATCACACTTACCTCCTGACAACCAGCCATAATAAAAAACCCCGTCCCCCGGCAAAGGGACGAGAGTTTTTTGTTCTCGCGGTACCACCCTCTTTGGCTACAGGCAAACTGCAGCCCTCTTTCAAGCCTTTAACGGCGGCAACCGGTTAAAACATACTCATCATGCCCGACTCACCATGACTTTCTGCCCACAGCTCCAAAGGTGGCCCGGGTACCTTTTTCCAACCGGGCTTACACCCTCCCCGGCTCGCTGGATGAACGGCGATACCCCTACTCCTTTTCATCGCCTTATCTTAATTAATAAATCAAGGCGAGTTTACCATGAGATTCACGCACTGTCAAGAGCAACATCAATATTGCAATAAAATAGCCTCATATCCTTTGCCATCCCTTCCATCAGGGGGAAAATAGTGGTTCATGTGATAATGACACCAGGAGATTTTCGGCTGCTTTTTCCTGTTCCGGTTCTCCACTCACAGCCAGCCAGACACTGCCTTCGGCTCCACAAACGCCACCGCCTGCAACCAACTCTGCCACTGCACCGGTCAACAATGCGAGAGCGTCAATCTCAGTAAATACGTGACCTGGTACGGGAAACAGACGTGGGCCATGCGCCCCCGGTACATTCAATTTTCCTGCCAGGTCATCAAGATCACCAGAAACGCGCTTCTCCAACCCGACAGGCAAAATCAAACGCACGCGACGGCCGATCACGGCCTGCAACGCGACGGCGGTTGTTCCTCCTTTAGGATGGCCAATATAAATAGCTGCCCGTTTTCGATTCAGATCGAGAGCATTTGCACCCTTCAGAATAATATCGCCTTCTTTCAGGTCATCCACAACATCAAAAATTGTTTTACCCTTCTGCCAAACCCCGTTGGTGATAATCGCGTCACCGGGGAATTCGCTCTCGTCCGGCAACCGTCCAGTATCAGTCGTGGGGCGAGAAGGTGGAAGCGTAATACCACGAAAGAACCGGCTTCGTGTGAAGCCCGCTATGCCTCCAATAGTCGAAAATATCTCCTCGGCTACATAGCCATTTGTTGTGCCTGCTACGATTACAATAGTTCCGCAATCAAGGGCTCTTCGTATTTCAGGATGCGTTGCCAGCGCCTTACCGATTAAGCGCTTTCCTGCTGCTGGTGTGATTAAGAACTGTCTCATGTTACGGATCTCCTCTATTCATTATCTTATCTTAGAATATCACGAATAAACAGCTATGAATACATTGTCTCCTAAAGGAGGAAAACAAACGTAAATATAACGAAGATAGATTTTTGCCAATAGACCATCCAAATAGCCGGAATTA
>DMIY01000216.1 GCA_003457075.1 Desulfotomaculum sp.
TCTACCTGCCGCGGTCCCTCATTAACCAGAATACTTACTGCTTCACGATCACATAAGCCCGCTCCGGCAGCCAGGGTATCCTGAAGGTGCAATTCCGGGGAATCGGCAGCCCCAAGGGCTGCGGCAATGCCTCCCTGTGCTTTGTCGGTATTGCTGTCCAGTACAGTGTGCTTGGTAAGTACAACTACCTTCCCCCCTGCCTTGCTGGCTGTGTATGCAGTATACAACCCGGCTATACCGCTTCCTACCACCACATACTCCCATTCTTCTTGCGGTAAATGCCGGGTGTCAAAATTCGTAAGATACTGCTGGTACACCGGATGGGCCTCCTCAAGTAATGGCCAACATTCGCTCTAAAGACCTCAGTGCCCGCTTTCTAATTTCTGGAGGCACTGTTATCTTCGGCTCCAATTTAACCAAAGAATTACGTACTTTTTCCAAATTAGTAGCTTTCATATTGGGACAAACCATTTTTTTCGAAGCCGGAAAGAATTCCTTTCCCGGACACTGCTTATAACATTGATGCAAGATGCCCGTTTCAGTACCGATTATAAATCCTCTTGCCGGACTCTCACGTATGAAACGAAGCATTCCAGAAGTGCTGGCTACTTTATCAGCCAACTCCACCACCTCGGGCCGGCATTCGGGATGCACCACAACCAGGGCATCGGGGTGTTCTTCTTTGGCCGCCAAAACGTCCTGACGGGTCAGCTTGTGATGAGTATTACAATAGCCATCCCAGACATTAATCTTGCGCCCTGTCTGCCGGGCTATGTAATCACCAAGGTTTTTGTCGGGAATAAAGAGGATAACTTCATCAGGCGGCAAAGAATTAATAACCTTTACTGCATTGGCGCTGGTACAGGCTATATCACTTTGCGCCTTCACTTCGGCCGAGGTATTAACGTAGCAAATCACAGTAGCCCGTGGAAAATTCTTCTTCCATCGCTCCAGATCTATCGCGGTAATCATGTCAGCCATCGGACAGCCTGCATTCTCCTCAGGCAATAACACAATCTTGCCGGGAGATAAAACAGAGGCGCTTTCAGCCATAAAATGCACACCACAAAAAACAATTACTGCCGCCTCCGTCTTTGCAGCCTGCCGGGAAAGCTCCAGAGAATCCCCAATAAAATCTGCCACCTCCTGGATCTCCGGACGCTGGTAGTAATGACTTAAGATAACAGCCCGGCGCTCTTTCTTTAGCTCTTTAATTTCCTTCGAGAGTTGATTAATTTTGTCCTGTGTCAATGTGTAGTCACCTTTATCCATGTGCATATTTTACTTACCAGAGCATAAACTTGTCAATGCCCGATAGCCCTTACTACTTATTAACCCAATTCAGCGGCTACTTCATCCCGGCGAATCTCTGCAACCTTATTGTTATTATCTACCATGACTATCGTGGACCGGAAAGCAAGAGCTTCTTCCGGCGTCATCATGGCATAAGAGATAATTATCACGGTATCTCCCGGTTGAACCAGACGGGCAGCCGCCCCATTCAAGCAGATTATCCCTGAACCGCGCTCGCCACAAATAACGTAGGTTTCAAATCGCGCCCCATTGTTATTATTTACGATCTGTACTTTTTCATGGGGCAATATGTTGGCAGCCTCCAGTAAATCCTGATCAATCGTAATGCTACCCATATAATTAAGATTGGCTTCGGTTACCGTAGCCCGATGGATTTTGGATTTAAACATGGTTAAAAACATATTCCACACCCCCTGCACACAGTACTGTGTTATCAATCAACCGTGTTTTGCCAAAACGTGCCGCTACCGCCAGCAGTGCCGGACATTCCAGACTGGTTACCGGCTTTAAGTCAGGAAGGGAACGGATTTCTACGTAGTCAATGTCAGCAAGTGGTTCCTCAGCAATTATTTTTCGAGCCATTTCCTGCAGTCTTGATGCATCCCGCTCCCCATCTACCACCTCCTGTTCGACTATCTCCATGCTGCGTCTTAAACACCGCGCCGCCTGTCTTTCATGGGGCTCAAGGTAAACATTACGGGAACTCATGGCCACCCCGTCTTCCTCCCGGACTGTAGGCACAACAACAATTTCTAAGGGCATATTCAGATCTTTTACCATCCGCTTGATCACCAACACCTGCTGGGCATCTTTTTGTCCGAAAAAAGCCTTATCCGGGAAAACAATATTGAATAGTTTGGCAACTACCGTAGCCACCCCCTGAAAATGGCCGGGGCGGGAGCGACCACACAAACATTGAGTCAATTCCCCTAACTCCACCCTGGTAGAAAAACCGGATGGATACATTTCCTCTGCTGATGGAAAAAACACAACATCCACCCCCACTTTTTCTGCCAGGTGGACGTCCCGTTCAAAGTCACGGGGATACCGGTCAAGATCCTCCCGGGGACCAAACTGAAGGGGATTCACAAAGATACTGACCACAACCAGGTCACAGACTTTTTTAGCCTCATGCATCAGGACCAGGTGCCCTTCGTGAAAGGAGCCCATAGTAGGCACGAAACCTACCGTTTGCCGGCGATCGCGAGATTTTTGAACAACACTCCTGATTTCGCTGATTGTTCGACAGACTAACATCCGTTTCCCCTTCTTACGGAAAATAGAACTAAATTTAACCACAGAGGGCACTTAAGAACACAGAGTTATAGCACTAAATACACCAGAAATATTCAGTAATCAGTAGATTCAAAATACCTGGAACAAAGGGCCTAAGGAGCTTTTGCAGTAATCTCCCGGCGCAGTCTGGTCAATATCTCCTCAGGCATGGCAAAACAGTGTTCAGTTGCAGGGAAAGAACCCGTTTGCACTTCTTCACGGTAGGCTTGCAGGGCTTTTGTTATATCCTGGTGCAAATTTGCATAACGCTTAACAAACTTTGGTCCGGCGCCATCATACAGGCCCAAAAGATCGTGGGTTACCAGGATCTGTCCGCTGCAGTTAGGGCCGGCGCCGATACCAATAGTCGGTACTTCCAGCGCCCGGGTTATCAATTCAGCCAGGGCAGCAGGCACACATTCCAAAACAATAGAAAATACTCCTGCCTCCTCAAGTGCCCTGGCATCATCCAACAGCTTCCTGGCTGCCGCTTCGTCTTTCCCCTGCACTTTGTAGCCTCCCATCTGGTGAACGGCCTGCGGAGTTAAACCTAAATGGCCCATCACCGGAATACCTGCAGTCACCATCGCCCGGATAACAGGAGCTACCTCCTGCCCGCCCTCCAGCTTAACCGCCTGGGCGCCGCCTTCCTGGATAATACGTCCTGCATTCTTCAAACTTTCCTCCAGGGATAGGTGATAAGAAAGAAAAGGCATATCACCTACCACCATGGCTCTCGTCACGCCGCGGGTAACTGCTTTAATGTGATGCACCATGTCGTCCATCGTCACCGGAATGGTGGACGTATAGCCCAGCACCACGTTCCCCAGGGAGTCACCTACCAGAATAGCGTCAATACCGGCAGCATCAACCAGCTTGGCCATGGGGTAATCATAGGCTGTCAACATAGTAATCAGGCGGCCTGCAGATCTGGCTCCCCGGAAAAAAGCAGTGGTTAAGCGCTCTTCGGCCATTTAAGTCCCTCCCTTAGAAAATAGATTTTTGCTTGCCGTTAGTTTTCCAGCGTACTGACACCAGCGCGATTCGCGCTGCCGATTCGCTAACCTCACCTGCGCCGTGTCTCGTTACCGGCCTTTCGCATATGTAGCTCCTTGCAAACAACGGCAAGCGTGTTATTTTTATTCCTTATGGAGGAAACGAACGTTCCCATGGGTAACTCCTAAGCAAAAACTTTTTTTAACTGTAAAGCCTGCTCCTGATCTATGCTGCCTTTTTCCAAAGCCACCGAAACCGTATACAAACCCAATGCACGGTAAAGATTAATTTCTTCCTTACCCACCCGTTCAAGTGCCGGAAGATGGTCCAAAATGGTAGTCCCGTCACCCCTGGATACCGGCCCGGTCAGAGCTTGAACAGGGCCTATCCGCCGGACATTGTTTATTGTACCCTGAACCAGTGGGAATAACGCCTCAAATGCTTCTTCGCGGGACAGACCAAAACAACGGTAAAGCCCGGTTGCATAATGCATCAGGGATACCAGATAATTAGACGCAACACATGCTGCTGCATGGTATAAGGGCTTGTCCTCCGCCCGGATAGTAAAAGCTTTACCGTCCAGATCAGCAACGATCTGCCTGGCTACGGCCATCGCTGTCTCATCTCCTTCCAGGGCAAAATATGAACCGGGCAGGTTTTCTATAGCGCCCTGGAGATCAACAAAAGACTGTAAGGGATGAATGGAAACTACCATCGCCCCAGTTCCCTGCACGCCACGCAACTCAGAAGCAGCGTGGGCGCCACTGGTATGAGCCACTATCTGACCGGACCGGAAACCCTGCCGGCTGGCAATCGCCTCTGCAACCCTGGCAATTTCTCTATCCGGGGTAGTAATAAAAACAAGCTCCCCCAGTCCTGTTACTTCCTCCGGCCTGCCGGTTGCGGGACAGTTTACTTCTTCCGCCACCCGGCGGGCTGAAGATATACTGCGGCTGGCTACACCCGCGATGGGATAGCCTTTTTTGTGCAGCAAGATAGTCAGGGCGCCACCTACCTTACCTGCTCCCACGATTACAACAGCCGGCTTTTTCACAAGGCCCTCACCACCTTGGAAATATTCCCGTAAAAACCTTGCCAAAAATAAGAAAACCTTCCGGACAGACCGTTCCGAAAGGCTAACTACCCTTACCCCCCGTCTCGGTCCATCCCGGATCCAAGCGGTTACCTGATAAATATCATTTGTCACGGTAAAATTATTCATGCATAAGGTATGGTTTCTTAATCAAATACCATTCTTCGCAAACATTCTAGCACAAAGCAAGATTTATGGCAAGAAAAAAGCTATAAAAATCTTCTACATAAATACAACGGCAATCTCCTAACTCAGCAACCCCCGAAAATCCTCAACAAGGCAGGCATCATTCGTTTTCGGCCATTTTTTGAACCTCTTGGGTCTGGCTCAATTCTACACTCAGGTGAGCAGCTTTACCGTAACCGCAGATGTAAAGGTCCGGAACCAGTTCAGCCAGCGGGACCATTACAAAAGCCCGCCGGGACATACGCGGGTGGGGTACCACAAGACCGGGAGCATTAATCACGGCATCACCATAGAGCAACAAGTCCAGATCAATCGGCCTCGGACCCCAGCGGATACCACGCACCCTGCCCATTCGCACCTCAATTGACAAAAACACGGTCAGTAATTCTGCCGGCGATAAGGTGGTTTCTATTTCAACCACCGTATTTACAAACCAGTCCTGCTCAGTATAGTCTAAAGGAGCGGTGCAGTAATAAGAAGCCCTTTTCTTTACATCTATACGCCCTTCTTTGCTCAACCAAGATATGGCAGTCTCAAGATTGGCCTTTTTATCACCTAAATTTGAGCCAAGTCCAATGAAGGCTCGCACAGGCTCCATCCTTAAAAACCCACTCTCTTTTCAAACAAGTTTTTCATTTTCCTCAAATACTCCACGCTTTTAACCTGAATTAGTTATAGTGAAGATACAATACTGAAGAAATCCTTTCTTTTGCTCTTTGCAAATAAGTATACCACAAAGGCCGGAACAACGGAACTAACTCAATTCCATCTGTCTTGCCTTCAAACAAATGATCGTGTTAAAATGTAAACAAAAAGACTGGGAGGTGGAAACTTGATGAGCCTGGCGCTAACAGAAACCGGGATTCCTAAAAAAGAAGTATATACTTATGCGGACTATTCTTTGTTGCCGGAAGGAGCCCCTTACCAATTAATAGGAGGCAAACTTATAATGACGCCAGCGCCTGCTACCTTTCATCAGATCATACTTATTCGCTTAACAGAAAAACTACTGAATTTTAACGCCAAAGAAAAATCAGGACAAGTTTTAGTTTCACCTATAGATGTTTACTTCGAAGAAAAAGAAACTTACCAGCCCGATATTATCTTCATCGCCAAAGACCGCCTGCATATTATTGAACCAGCAAAAATACACGGGGCGCCTGATCTGGTGGTTGAGGTTTTATCTCCTTCTACCGCTTATTACGACTTAAAGAAAAAAGCCAGGACATATGCCAGATGTGGAGTTAAAGAATATTGGATCGTAGATCCGGAAGAGAAAAGCATTGAGGTGTATAATGGTCGGGAGGGAAAACTTACCCTCAGCCAAAGGGTTGAAGAAGAAGGTAGGATCAAATCGCTTATTCTGGATGGGCTGGAAATAGAAGCAGGAGAAGTTTTTGCTCAATTACAAACGCAAAAGTAAAAGTATGAGTGACTATCCAGCAAGGCCGCTCAGGGCAGGCATGACCCGGCATTCACATGGTTATCCTCTGCTTGCTACTACTTTTTCTTAACCTTGATTATGCGCGATTTATGAAAGAAAAAACTGTCAGTGAATACCTGGTCACCCGCTCACTCCACCGCGATCGCGCCGACAGCACCATGCTTTCATTTGAAACTAATTTTCGACAAAATACAACTATTGCTTTGAAATTTTATCCACAGCCAGATTCCTTGACTGATCAGTTATTAACAGACTTATCCACATTATCCACAGGATTTAATCCACAGCAATTTCTTCCCTAGCCCAAAAACTGTAAATAATTAATACTTTTCTTCACCCAATTTTAACCCGGGTACGGCATTTAAGGTAAGGGGAGCCAGATCTGAACGCAAGTACTTATAATAAGCGGCACAACCAATCATGGCCGCGTTATCTGTACACAACAGCGGCGGTGGATAAACCACAGGCCGCATTTGCTGCCCGGCCTGCTCTTTTAAATGCGACCGCAGGCGTTCGTTAGCCGCCACCCCGCCAGCCAGAAGAACAGCGTTTGCCCCGTACTTTTCCGCAGCCTGCAGGGTTTTACTCACCAAAACATCCACCACAGCCTTTTGAAAAGAAGCAGCCATGTCTTTCATATTAACCTCTTCACATTGCTGTCCGGCCCGCCGCAAGTAATTAACCACTGCTGTTTTTAAACCACTGAAACTAAAATCCAGCGTTCCCTCCTCCAGGTACGCACGCGGCAAAGGAATAGCTTCTTCCTTCCCACCATGTGCCAACTTATCAATCAGGGGCCCCCCCGGGTAGCCCAGGCCCATGGTACGGGCTACTTTGTCAAAAGCTTCTCCGGCCGCATCGTCACGTGTACAGCCTACCAGTTGATAACTACCGTGCCGTGCAATCAAAACCAGATCCGTATGACCTCCGCTTGCCACCAGGCAAATCAGGGGAAAAGAAAGGTCCAGCTCCACCAGAAAATTGGCATAAACATGCCCTTCCAGATGATTTACAGCCAACAATGGTATATCCAGGGCACAGGCAACAGCCTTGGCCGCCGCCACCCCTACCAGCAAAGCGCCTGCCAGACCCGGACCGTAAGTAACCCCAACAGCGTCCAGAGCCTGAAAATCCAGGCCGGCTTCATCCAATGCCCTTTGTATTACGCCATTAATTAATTCCAGGTGTTTGCGGGAAGCAACTTCAGGCACCACCCCGCCGAATTTTTTATGTATCTCCACTTGAGAAGAAATAACATTAGAGAGTATTTCTTTCCCATCGGCAACCACCGCAGCACACGTCTCGTCGCACGATGTTTCTATAGCCAGTATCTTTACACTCACCCTATATCTCTCAACCTTCCAAAGAAAATAGCTTAGTACATTTCCACGTAAAAACAGTACCCAAACGCCAGGTCAGCCATTCTGCAGCGACTCTCCCAACACGTTCATCAGGTCTTGAAAAACCGTCCCTGCTGAATGATGTATAACCAGTTCCGCCTGCTCGTCCCAGGGGGTAGAGTTATGATTTATAATTACCAGTTTTCGTGCCAGTTGGGGCAGACCTGCCACCGGATGCACAGTGAGGCTACTGCCCACTACCAGCAGCAACTGGCAGCCGGATAATATTTGCGTGGCTTCAAAAAAATCCTCACTCATTTGATCCTCGAATAAAACTACGTTGGGGCGAAGAACGCCACCACATTTCTCACACAAAGGAGGATTTTGACCACTATTGAGCAAAGTAACCAACAAATCAAAAGAGTAATCTGCCGCACACTTCATACAACGACAGGTCCGCAGATGTCCATGTACCTCCCACACACACCGGGAACCGGCCTTGCGGTGGAGACCATCGATATTCTGAGTAATTACCCCCAGCAGGTAGCCCAGTTTTTCCAGTCGTGCCAGTGCAAGGTGAGCATTGTTAGGTTGACAAGCAACATAAGATGTCCAGCGCGTCATGTTAAGCTCATAAAAAGCAACAGGGTCGCGACGCAGTGCAGTTAAGCTGGCGGTTTTAATCGGGTCATACTTTGTCCATAATCCCGTTCCCGGACTGCGAAAATCCGGTATTCCACTTTCGGTGCTGATGCCTGCTCCCGTAAGAGCAAAGTTACGGTCACAACTCCGCAACAAGTCAGCCAAAGCAGCAACCTGTTCATGGTAATTCACTTCGTCACCCCCACTTGTGTTTTTCTTTATAAAATATTTTTTTGCCTTCCGGCAGCATTAAACTCCAAACGTTCAATAAGATTATAAATTTCCTGCCAGGAATAGCTTCGCCCGACCAGAGGCGGTAATTCGCCCTGATTATAAGGCGCGTCAAGTAAAATTACTGGAATACCACAGTCACTAACCTGGCATGCATTTTTAAGGCTGTCTTCAACCAGAAGGTCTATTGCCATTTTAGTGCAGGTTGCTCTTTTGTCATGTTGACCCAGCAATATCAGATGATCATACGGAACCCCGCGCTCTTGCAGCCATATTTTCGTCGAAAGAAGATATTTATCCTCGCGAGCAGAAACAAGATAGATAGTATGTTTTGTGCTTAACATGTTCAAGTATTTATTCGCACCATCTTTTAGAACAGGTTTCCCAATTAAAACCTCTTCCCTGTCGCAGATAAACCTGTGCATATCTGCTACTTTAATACCGTATGCCTTGAAAATATCATAGTCATCAATATCTTCCAGCTTTAGGCCGGCGCCAAAATAATCATTCATTTCACGAACTAAAATAGAAAAAGTATCAGCAATAACCCCATCTATATCTACGCCTATATGCATTTTAAACACCCTTTTTTAATGCCTATTTTTTATACCGCTTCATATTAAAGAAAGCCGACAATTAAGTTATTCATGCCGGCCCGGCAACCTCCTTTCCCGTCACCGCAAATATACATCAATGCTTCAAGAATTGCTCCTGTTGCCATCGACCTTCACGTAGAGAGCATTTCCCGGTTCATCAAATATGGCTTCGTACCTCCCCTTTAGATTAATACCAAAGTGTTTAAAGAAACCCTTGCCAAATACCTTGGTCTTCTTTATCTGTATACCATCTTCTTTCACAGCACGAACACGTATAGTTTTTGAATCATTATCATAAGACAGCTCAACGTATTGCGCACCCAGTTTCTCTCTGGCCACTTTATTTAAAACAATCGAACTTTTTGAAAAGGACACCATGGGTGCTTTTTCTGCTTTCTCTCCACGAGGTTTATATACCTCGAAAACCATAGTTATCATCTCCTTTTGTTTCCTGAAAGTCATTATACCTTATCTCAAAAGATCATGTCAAACCCCAAATTGCAATTTTACAATCACAGGATATCCTGCCGGTGGAAAAACCCAGGGTATGTCCAGGCCATGATTGAAAAAACCGGATTTTCCTTTCAAAGGAGTCCGGTCAACATCAGGTTATGGTAAAATAGTTATTATTGTTGCGATTATTGCACCAGCATAACTTTGGTGCGACACACTTAATCAAACAATGCCTGGCAGGTGAAACAGCCAGGCATTGTCTTTTATTCAATGATACTTGCGCCTGCGTGCAGCCAGCGACTTCTTCTTTCGCCGCACACTCGGTTTTTCATAATGTTCATGTTTCCTGGCTTCTGCCAGTACACCCGCTTTTTGACAGGTTCGTTTAAAACGACGGAGGGCGCTGTCCAGCGTTTCGTTTTTGCCAACACGTACCTCTGCCA
>DMIY01000110.1 GCA_003457075.1 Desulfotomaculum sp.
CAGGTTGGGGGTTCGATTCCCTCACGGTCCACCAGAATAACAATTGGTGTGCGGTTATGGCAACCTGACCGTAAGAATGTGTTTTGCTGTGTGGAATTTGCCGGATGGTTTTCAGCACCCGGTGCTGAAAGGGAGTGCACCGGCAATCGCTTTTTCCGGTTTTCTTGCGGCGTGGGTATGCATTTTAAGTTTCTTCTCGCTTCCTTCTTACGGGTCCATTTCCTGGAGTATTGCCTTGCCTGAACTTGTGCCCAGCCTGGTGGCTCCTGCCTCGATCAGCGTCAGGGCCTGTTCTAGTGTTTTTATCCCTCCGGCCGCTTTGATCCCCATCTCCTGCGGAATTACACTTCTAATCAATAAGATGTCTTCTGTGGTGGCCCCGGCAGGTCCAAAGCCGGTGCTGGTTTTAATGAAGTGGGCGCCGGCTTTTTGCGCTATATGGCAGGCGGTTGCCTTTTCCTGTTCGTTCAGATAACAGGTTTCGATGATTGCTTTCACCAACCCGCCGGTCTTGTGGTTTACCACGGTATTTACTATGGCCTTTATCTCGTCTGAAACCAGCCCATAGTTCCTGCTTTTTAAGGCGCCAATGTTAATCACCATGTCTATCTCGCGGCACCCATTTTCCAAGGCTTCGCGAGCTTCTGCCACCTTTGTGGAGGTAGTAGTGGCGCCAAGGGGGAAGCCTACAACAGTGCTAACTGCGGTTTGTGAGCCGGCCAGTTCTTCGACCGACTTTTTCACCCAGGCGGGATTTACACAAACACAACCAAAACCGTAGTTCATAGCATCGGCACACAAGTTACATATATCTTGCTCTGTAGTTGTTGCCTTCAGCAGCGTATGGTCAATAATCCCGGCCATACGCTTTTTCGTCATTTTCATTTGATCACCCTGGATTAGTTTATGAATAATGTAAAACTGCTTTTAAATGTGTTCATTGCTTTTACCTTATCGGATTGTGGTAAGCATGTCAATAAAAAAAACAACCCCTTGCGTTGGATAAAACAAGGGGTTTTAAGGTTTAATTTCATTTGGTGTTTTACAAGGTATTTACATACCGCCCATGCCGCCCATACCGCCCATGCCGCCCATACCGCCCATACCGCCCATACCGCCCATACCGCCAAAGTCCTTTTCTTTTTCAGGTTTCTCGACCACCAGAGCTTCGGTGGTAAGAATCATTGCCGATATGGAGGCTGCGTTTTGCAAGGCATAGCGTGTTACTTTGGCAGGATCTACAATACCAGCTTCGATCATGTTGACATATTCCCCGTTTAAAGCGTTAAAGCCTATACCAGGTGTAGATGTTCTGACTTTCTCTACCACCACAGAACCTTCTGACCCGGCGTTGTTGGCAATTTGTCTTAATGGTTCCTCTAATGCCCGGCGGATGATGTTAATGCCGGTTTTTTCATCAGGAGAATCTCCCTGCAGGCCTTCCAGGGCCTTAATGGCTTCGATGTAAGCTACACCGCCGCCGGGTACGATACCTTCCTCTACGGCAGCACGGGTAGCGTTAAGAGCGTCTTCAACGCGGTCTTTCTTTTCTTTCATTTCGGTTTCGGTAGCTGCTCCCACCTGAATTACTGCTACACCGCCGGCCAGTTTGGCCAGACGTTCCTGTAATTTTTCCCGGTCGAAGTCAGATGTGGTTTCTTCGATTTGCTTCTTGATCTGGCTTATTCTGCCGGTAATCTCGTTTTGTTTGCCGGCGCCGCCGACAATGATCGTTTCTTCTTTCTTTACCCGTACCTTAGTGGATGTACCCAACATATCGATGGTGGTTTTATCCAACTTCAAGCCAAGATCCTCAGTAACGACAGTGCCGCCGGTAAGTACACCTATGTCTTCCAACATGGCTTTACGCCTGTCGCCAAAGCCGGGTGCTTTAACTGCAGCACAAGAGATTGTGCCGCGTAGTTTGTTCAATACCAGCGTAGCCAGGGCTTCTCCCTCTATGTCTTCAGCAATGATTAAAAGCGGCTTGCCGGATTGCACGATTTTCTCCAAAACCGGCAATAGATCTGCTATTGCACTGATTTTCCGATCGCTAATCAAAATATAAGGGTCATTTAAGACGACCTCCATTTTGTCAGTATCGGTAATCATGTACGGGGAGATGTAGCCCCGGTCGAAGTTCATTCCTTCCACAATCTCAAGGGTGGTTCCTATACCCTTGGATTCTTCAACAGTAATGACGCCGTCCTTTCCTACTTTCTCCATAGCATCGGAAACCAGTTCACCAATGGATACGTCATTGGATGAGATGGATGCAACCTGAGTTATTGCGGACTTGGTTTCCACCTTATGGGAGGTGGCTTTAATGGCTTCAACAGCTTTTTCAACAGCTTTTTCAATACCAAACTTGACAATCATGGGGTTGGCGCCGGCGGCCACGTTTTTCATGCCTTCACGCACAATGGCCTGGGCCAGCAGTGCTGCAGTGGTAGTGCCGTCTCCAGCCACATCATTGGTTTTTGTGGCTACCTCTTTAACCAGTTGGGCTCCCATATTTTCCGCAGGATCGCTCAGTTCAATCTCCCGGGCAATGGTGACGCCGTCATTGATAATC
>DMIY01000142.1 GCA_003457075.1 Desulfotomaculum sp.
AAAAGCTG
This sequence comes from Desulfotomaculum sp., assembly GCA_003457075.1. GTDB lineage: Bacteria > Bacillota > Desulfotomaculia > Desulfotomaculales > Nap2-2B > UBA4053. Next base: position 9 of record DMIY01000142.1, read on the forward strand.
CGCGCCGCCCATGAGCTGGCTGAACCAGGCTGGATTGAAGGCGGCCGCGTTCGAGCGGATGACTTCCCGCAAGGCAGCGGCATCCACTAGCGGGAGTAAGGGGGAAGCCGGATCGTTGAGGATATTTTCCAACCACTTGCGGACAGCCGCCAGATAAGCTGGGTGGTGGGTCTTCGGGTAGGGGCTCTTGCGCCGCGCCAGCACGTCTTCGGGCAATACGCCCGCCAGGGCCCGGCGCAAAATGCCTTTTCCCACGTTGCCGCAGCTTTTCATCGACCAGGGAATGTTCCAGACATATTCGACCAGGCGATGATCACAAAAAGGCACCCGCACCTCCAGGCCGGCAGCCATGCTCATACGGTCTTTGCGATCCAGGAGAATAGGCATAAACCGTGTGATATTCAGATAAAGCATGGTGCGCATCCGTGCTTTACCTGAATCCTCGCCCGGCAGACGCGGCACTTCCGCCAGGGCTTCCTGGTATCGGTCGGCCACATATTCCTCCGGCCGGATAAGCTCGCGTAGTTCCGGCGAGAACAGGCGAGACCGTTCCCTTACCATCCGTATCCAGGGAAAGGCGCCGGCGGCAAGATCCTCTTCCCTGTGAAACCAGGGGTAGCCGCCAAATATTTCGTCGGCAGATTCGCCTGAAAGAACGACAGAGGCTCCTTTCTTAACCTCGCGACTGAACAGGTAGAGGGAAGCGTCCACATCGGCCATCCCGGGCAGGTCGCGTGCCCGCACGGCCATTGTCAGGGCATCTACCAGTTGAGGCGTGTCAATTATAACATGATGGTGGCATGTACCCAGAAAATCCGAGACCCGTTGCACCCAGGGGGTATCCGGATCAGGCTGGAAACAGTTCGACTGAAAATAATGTTCATTGTCAATATAATCAACTGAGTAGGTGTGCAAGGGCTCCATACCTGCCTGCGTAAAAGCTTCGGCTGCAAATGCCGTAATCGCGCTCGAATCAAGACCACCTGAAAGCAAAATGCCAACAGGCACGTCGGAAACAAGCTGGCGCCTTACCGTGTCTTTCAACAATTCACGCACTTTGATCGCGCATGTGTGTAGATCATCATCGAAAGGCTTGCTTTCCAGCGACCAAAACTGGCGTGTGCGGACTCTGTTCAAGTCGTACACCAGGCAGTGTCCCGGCTTGAGTTCGGTGATCCCGCGAAAAACACCATGCCCCGGTGTACGGGCCGGCCCCATGATAAAAATTTCGGCCAGACCGGAAGCGTCCACTTCCGGCTGAACTGCCGGGTGGGCAAGCAGGGATTTAAGTTCTGAACCAAACAGAAATGCGCTGCCGCGCTGCGTGTAAAAGAAGGGTTTGACACCCAGCCGGTCGCGGGCGCAAAACAGGCTCCGGCCGGTCTCGTTCCAGACGGCAAAGGCAAAAATGCCGTTTAGCCGCTCAACGCACGCTGTTCCCCATTCTATAAACGAATACAGGAGCACCTCGGTATCGGAGTATCCCTCAAAGGTATATCCGCGTTCTTCCAGTTCACGGCGCAGTTCATCAGTGTTATAAAGCTCCCCGTTATAGGTTAGCACATAGCTGTTTTCTCCTCGCCGGCGGACCATTGGCTGTCCTCCTCCTTCCGGGTCGACTACGATAAGGCGGCGGTGAGCCAGGGCAGCGCGCGGCGATACCCAGATCCCGGCGGCATCCGGTCCGCGGCAGGAAAGCGTTTTGTTCATTGCCTCAACGATGGATCGCTGTTGGGTAAGATCTACCTCCCGGTCTATCCAGCCCGTAATTCCACACATCTGGTTTTCCCCTCCAGTTTAAGGTTTTAGTATTCACAAGGATTAACATGCACGCCCCCCGGGGAAAAAGCTTTTGGGGGTCTTAACAATGTTAATTCTTCTGTGGAGGGCGTCATTGCCTGGGCCGGTAGTTACCCCCTTGCAATCCACCGGCGCTTTTCTTTTATTCTAGTTTTATCTTATGCAGGGATAAGGAAAATGTGAAGTAGAAGAAGGGTCCGCTTAAAGAAGTGAGAGGGGAATGCGGGCAAGTAAACAAGTGCAGGCAAAAAGGGGGCGTAAAAAGTATAATGGCTATTGTTTGAGCATTAATGCAACATAGCTATTGAGCGGTACGTTTAAAGATTCGGCTATCGGCGAACACTTTGCTTTCAAAAGAAGAAAGACCGGCCCGGACAAAGACAGTTCCGGAAGCGTTTCATAATATCCCATTCCCTTGGCAAAAAGCAGATCGGCTTTTGCAAGCACGTCGTAAAATCCTTCAGGAGCAAGGGAAAGATCCAGACCCGGGCTATCGGTACCGGTGGTGATCACGTTTTTAAATTTATCTCTTATTCCGCTGGACTCAAGATCCTTCAAGGTAAGGTCATTTTGCACGGGGTTTTCTTTAACTATGTAAATTACGTCTGCAAACTCCTCCAAGGCAGTGATTAAGGGAAGGTCAAAGTAACATTCCCCCGCGTTGTCGGCAAAATAAAGAATCGTTTTCCGCTTTCCGGCCTGCTTAAAACTTTTCAGCAATGAATAAAGCCCGGGAGTATCGTCCCTGGCAAGGGTTACCGGCTTGTCCATCTCTTCCCGCAAGTTCTCCAAAGCGAGAAAAAAGTCAATGCTGTTACCCCTGGCGGCAAAGGATATTAAAGCATCCAGGCTGCTTTCCAAGGCAAAACCGGTCTTCTCTGCCAGTTCCCGGGCAATTTTCATTTCCTTTGTTTTAACAGTTGCAAAAGGGTCCTTGTTTTTTCCTGCCGTGCGAATTATCTTTTGCATTTCGCCGGCAAGGCGGGTGGGTATCTGTTCGCAAGAAAAATTTTGGTTTAAGTAGGCCAGCCCTTGATTTAAAAATTCCTCTTTCTTTACAGGATCCGCAGCAGCAAGTTCAGCGGTACGCCTGGCCAGATCCTCAAGACACCCGACACATTCAGCTTTAGCACGCAACCCTTTGCACCCCCCGGCTTGAAAATTTCACAACCTGACCGGTACTTTCTGCTCTCGCAGATATTCTTTCACTTCCAAAATGGAGTATTCACCAAAGTGAAAAATGGAAGCCGCCAAGGCGGCATCGGCCCCGCCTTCAATCAATCCCCGGGCAATATGTTCTAGTGTCCCCACGCCGCCTGAGGCAATCACAGGGATGCGTACAGTACTTGCAATTGTAGAGGTCAAAGGAATATCGTATCCATCTTTAGTTCCGTCTCGATCCATGCTGGTTAATAGAATTTCGCCTGCTCCCAGTTGCTCTGCTCTTTTTGCCCATTCTACCGCATCCAGGCCGGTAGGGATACGCCCACCGTGAATATATACTTCCCATTTACCCTGCACCCCTGTCTGTTTTGCGTCAATGGCCACAACAATACACTGAGAGCCGAATGCTTCGGCACTTTGGGCAATTAACGGAGGATTTAGGACTGCCGCCGTATTAACAGATACTTTATCCGCACCGGCCCAAAGAATATCCCGGATATCTTCTAAAGAAGCAATACCTCCCCCTACAGTATAAGGAATAAAAACCTCCCCGGCGGTACGGTAGACCATCTCCAACATTGTCTTACGTCCCCGGACAGAAGCGGTAATATCCAGGAAAACCAGTTCGTCCGCCCCCTGCTGGTCATAAAAAGCAGCCAACTCAACGGGGTCGCCGGCGTCGCGTAAATTTATAAAATTAGTGCCTTTAACTACCCGCCCATCCGTTACATCAAGACAGGGAATAATTCGCTTGGTCAGCATACACGGGTCCTCTTTCCCTCTTCCGTTATGTCTAGGGCTTCTTTTAAGGTAATGCTGCCCGCATAAAGCGCCTTACCTATAATTACAGCTTCTATTCCGGCTGGTTTCATATCCAAAAAAGCAAGTACATCATCAACCGTAGAAATGCCTCCGGCAGCAATTATTTTAAGCCCCGTAGCCTGCACCATTCTTTCGACAGCCTTTAAGTTCGGCCCTTTTAAAGTCCCATCCCGGCAGATATCGGTAAATATCAACCGTTTTATACCCAGCTTTTTCACTTCCCCGGCTAATTCCAGGGCATCCTTTTCCGCAGTCACACCCCAACCCTCAATCGCCACCTTGCCGTCCTTGGCGTCAATGCTCACAGCAATAGCTTCTCCATATTCAGCACAGGCCTCGGCTACTAGATCCGGATTAATAATGGCCGCCGTACCCAGGATAACCCGCCGGGCGCCAATACCCAGCAGTTCTTCAATAATGCTCATTTCTCTGATGCCGCCGCCTACCTGAACAGGAATATTCACTGAAGCAATGATTTCTTTGATTATATCCAGGTTCTTTAAACTGCCGGCAAACGCACCGTCCAGGTCCACTACATGCATCCAGCGTGCGCCCTGTGACTCCCAGAGATGAGCCATCGCCACCGGATTGTCGGAGTATATCGTTTCCCTGTCTACCCGACCTTCTACCAATCGTACACATTTTCCCTCACGCAGGTCAATCGCGGGGATAATTATCATTTTTAGCCACCAACCCCCCAAAATTTTGAAGAATTCGCAGGCCTAGGGCACTGCTTTTTTCCGGATGAAACTGTATACCAAAAACGTTTTCTTTTTCAGCCACGGAAGTAAAATTTATGCCGTATTCGGTAACGCCGCTGATCAGATCTTCCTGTTGGGTTTCTACATAATACGAATGAACAAAATAGAAATGTGACCCTTCTTCTACCCCCCTCATTAAAGGACATTTTTTTCTAAAGAAAACCTGGTTCCAACCCATATGAGGAACCTTAAGCGAATCAGGCAACCGCCGTACCCTGCCGGGCAGCACACCAAGGCCGGCAGTCAATCCCCATTCTTCGCTGGTTTCAAAAAGCAACTGCATTCCCAGGCAAATTCCCAAAAAGGGCTTGCCTGCTGATATTGCCTGAAGTATTGGTTCTACTAAACGGGCACGTTTTAAGTTTTCAACGGCCCGGGCAAAAGCTCCCACACCCGGCAGCACCACGCCTGCCGCTGCCGACAGGGCCTGGGCATCCTTTACTATAGTGACGTCCCACCCTGCTTTTTCAAAACCTCTTACGACACTGCGCAGGTTGCCCATCCCGTAGTCAACAATAGCAATCAAAAAAAGATGCCTCCTACTTGCTTATATAACTCCTTTAGTAGACGGTATATCTCTTACACGGTTATCAAACGAAACAGCGTCATGCAGGGCCCGGCCCAGCGATTTGAAAATAACTTCACAAATGTGGTGACTGTTGCGTCCGGCTAGCAAACGGACATGGAGCGTAAATTCTCCGTTCATCGCTAGTGCCCGCAGGAACTCCTCAACCAGTTCAGTATCGAAATCGCCCACCCGCGCCGCAGGCAGGGTTCCTTCAAAGGCCAGGTACCCCCTGCCGCTAATGTCCACCGCCACCAGGGCCAGGGCTTCATCCATGGGTATGATGGAATGTCCGAAACGGACGATTCCCGCCTTATCTCCCAGGGCCTCCCTGATCGCCCGGCCAAGACAAATGGCAATATCTTCTACGGTATGATGGGCATCCACCACCAGGTCACCCTGGCCGGTAAGCTCCATGTCAAAGGACGCGTGCCGGGTCCACAAACTCAGCATGTGGTTAAAAAACCCCAGCTCCGTTTCGATTTGGCAGTTTCCCGTACCATCAAGGTTTAAACGCAATTTTATTTTAGTTTCTTTCGTTTCCCGTTGAACTTCAGCCGTTCGCTGTCCGGCCATTTCCCTCCTCCTTTTTCATGAGCAACCCCTCAAAATTTATTTGACAACCTCCCCCATCCTTAGCTCAACGGCCTTGGCATGAGCATCCAATCCTTCCAGCCGGGCCAGCTTTATTATATGTTCCCCCACCTGCTCCAGAGCCTGCCGGGAGTAACTGATGACGCTGGATTTCTTAAGAAAAGCATCTACCCCCAGAGGAGAAGAAAAACGTGCCGTGCCGCCGGTGGGCAGGATATGATTGGGCCCCGCCAGATAATCACCTGCCGGCTCAGGAGAATAATGTCCTAAGAAGACGGCTCCTGCATTTTTAACCCGGGTCAGCCAGAAAAAAGGATCGGCTACCAGGAGTTCCAAATGTTCCGGAGCGTACCGGTTAACAAGTTCCACCGCCTCCTCCAGGTCAGCGGTAATTACAATGGCTCCCTGGCCTGCCAGAGCACGTGCGGCTATTTCTTTTCTGGGCAAGAGCGGCAACTGGCGGGCCAGCTCACTTTGTACCCGGTGGGCAAGGATCTCTTCCGGAGTAAATAAAAGCGCCGCCGACAGGGGATCGTGTTCTGCCTGGGATAAAAGATCGGCCGCAATGTAAGCAGGAGCGGCCGAACCATCGGCCACCACTGCCACTTCACTTGGACCGGCCAGCATGTCAATACCCACCTGGCCGTACACCTGCTGCTTGGCCAGGGTAACGTAGATATTTCCCGGACCGGTTATCTTATCAACTGCCTTAATACTCGGGGTACCATAAGCCAGGGCGGCAATGGCCTGCGCGCCGCCCACCCTGTAAATTTCCGTTACCCCCGTTTCAACTGCCGCCACCAAAGTGTATGGATTGATTCCACCGTCATACTCCTTACACGGGGGCGTAACCATAACAATTTCTGCAACCCCGGCCACCCGGGCAGGGATGACATTCATCAACACTGAAGAAGGATACGCAGCCCTGCCGCCTGGAACATAAACACCGGCCCGGGCCAACGGCCTTATTATCTGACCGCAGATAACACCTGCCTCATTTAAGTCAAGCCACGAATTCAACAACTGTTTCCTGTGAAAAGCTGTTATGTTATCCCCGGCAATCCGCAGGGCTTCTAAAAAACCGCCGTCCACCTGGTGATAAGCGGCTTCTTGCTCAGTTGTCTCTATTTTTAACTTTTCAGGAGAAAGTTCCACCCCGTCAAACCGGGCAGTATACATGCATAATGCCCGGTCTCCTTCCCGTCGCACGGCAGATAATATTTCACCTACTAAAGCCGCCTCTTCCTCCCGGAAGGAAAATTGCCTGGTCAGAAGGTGCGCCAGTTCGGGATCCCGGGCATTAATAATTCTAATTGCAGGTGTCATGAGGATCTCCTAAACCTTAAAACTTTTTTGTAACTGCTTAGCCTGCTTAATCACATATAAATAAGACTTTCGACGCCCATAAGTCAAAAACCTTCTCGCAAAAGCGCCTTTTGTCCAATATCCCGGCGGTAGTGCATACCCTCAAAATATATGTTTTCCACCCCCGCGTAAACCCTGGCAACTGCTTCGGCGATATTTGCGGCTGCTGCAGTGACTCCCAGCACCCTTCCCCCGGAATTAACCAGTTGACCTTCTTTAAAAGCCGTACCTGCATGAAACACTTGAAGGTCACCGGGCAAGCCTTCCAGTCCCCTGATTGCATAACCTGTGGAATAACGGCCGGGATACCCTCCTGAGGCCAGGACCACGCACACGGCCGCGCCCTGCTTCCACTTAATATCCAGTGAAGATAGCCTCCCGGCAAAGATGGCTTCACAAACATCCACCAGGTCAGTTTCCAAAAGCATCAACAGCGGCTGGGCCTCCGGGTCGCCAAAACGAACGTTGAATTCCAATACTTGAGGCCCTTCGCTGGTTATCATCAAGCCTGCGTAGAGCACCCCCCGGTAGGGACAGCCCTCTGCGGCCAGGGCGCGTATCATGGGTATGAGGACTTGCTCCTGTGCTGCCTGATAAATCTCCGGCGTACAAACGGGCGCCGGAGCATAAGCGCCCATTCCACCAGTGTTTGGCCCCCGGTCACCGTCAAAAACCTGCTTGTGATCCTGGGCAGATAACATGGGCGCCACTGTTTCCCCATCGGTAAAGGCCAGCACGCTGACCTCTTCCCCTTCCAGGCATTCCTCAATCACCACCCGCTCACCGGCAGAACCAAATACCTTTTTCTCCATTATGTCCTCAACAGCACAGAGAGCCTGTTCAACTGCAGCACATACTACTACTCCCTTGCCGGCGGCCAGACCGTCAGCCTTTACCACGCACGGGGCGCCGTTCTTCAGCAGGTACTCCCTGGCGGCGCCCGCCCGGTCAAAAACAGCGTAGCGGGCGGTGGGGATATTGTACCTGGTCATCAGTTCCTTGGCCCATATCTTGCTGCCCTCAATGGCTGCTGCACGCGCTACAGGCCCGAAGATGGACAGGCCGGCCGTGTTAAATGAATCTACTATGCCTTCAGTCAAAGGAATCTCCGGCCCTACGAAGGTGATGTCTATCTTTTCCCGGCGGGCAAAATTCAAAAGGCCGGTAATATTCCCTGCGCTTATGTCAATACAGGTGGCACAGCGGGCGATGCCGGCGTTGCCCGGCGC
>DMIY01000122.1 GCA_003457075.1 Desulfotomaculum sp.
GAATGATAAATGTGCTGCAGGCACAGGAAGGTTTCTTGAGGTCATTGCCGCTGCCCTCGGTCTCAAAATGGAAGATTTGGGCAAGCTTTCTCTAAAATCTACCAGTAGGGTTATAATCAGCAATACTTGTACTATATTTGCACGGCAGGAGGTCGTAGCCCGCCTCTCCGAGGGAGTAAAATTAGAAAATATTGTAGCCGGACTTCATTATGCTATAGCTAGCCGGGTAGCAACAATGGTAAGAAAGCTGAGACCAGAGCCCGATATAGTTTTTACTGGAGGTGTGGCTAAAAATATTGGGGTGGTCAAGGCAATGGAAGAAAACATGGGACAAAAAGTATTTGTTCCTGAGGAACCGCTTCTTAGTGGCGCCTTGGGCGCCGCTATGTTAGGATGGGAGCTTTTCTCCAAGGCAGTGGCTGAAGGTAAACCAATCCAGAAGAAGAAGCGCCATTTAGAGGAGGTTACTTTTTACGCGTAAAGAGATAGCTTTCTTCATGGGTATAGATATAGGAGCAAGGGCAAGCAAGGCAGCAATAACTGAAGACGGCAAGCTAAAGGCTCATCATTTATTGCTTTCAGGTACTAATTATAAAGAGACAGCACGTATGTTAAAAGAAGAACTTTTAGCAAAAGCAGGCCTTTCGGCAGAAAGTACAGTTTATACTGTAGCAACCGGAGTCGGGGGACAAAATATTGATTTCAGCCAGCAGTATGTTGCCGAGCTTCGCTGCTGTGCTCGAGGTGTAAGCCACATCTTTCCTGAAGTAAGGACAATCATCGATATCGGAGAGACATCTAGCCGTCTGATCCTCACCGATGGAAAAGGGCGATTAATTAATTTTATTGTTAGCGAGAAGTGTGCTACTGGTAGCGGCTATTTCTTAGAAACCATCGCTAATGTTTTGCGAATAAAGCTGGAAGATGTTAGCTCCCTTTCCCTTAGCTCAAGAAAACCCGTTGTTTTTACTACCGGGTGTGCTGTTTTTGGTGAATCAGAAGCTATTTCCAGGGTTTGTGAGGGTTTTTCTAAAGGAGATATCCTGGCTGGGGTACATAAAGCGCTGGCAAGCAAAATAGCTGCGCTTGCTGCTAGACTTGGCTTAGAAGAACCCTGTGCCATCAGTGGTGGTGGGGGTCTTGATATTGGACTTGTTAGAGCTCTGGAGAAGAAGGTGGGAGTTAATTTGCTTTTACCCCGCGAGCCTCAACTTGTTACTGCTTTAGGGGCTGCTTTAATAGCCAGGGAACTAAGTGAAGAAAGCGGTGAAAAAGAAGGGCGCCAATCTAATCAATCTAATATGGAAGAGAGGGATTCTAATGCTGGATAAATTAGGTATTAAGGTTGGGTTAAAGACTACTAACATGAAGACTGTAACAGAGGCAGATATTGTTCTTTTTGCCGGGGTTTCAGGAGATTTCAACCCGGTTCATCTTTGCGAAGAATACGCTGAAAAGACTTTCTTTGGGGGGCGGATTGCTCACGGAGCGCTGGCACAGGCACTGCTCTCCGCTGCAATGGCTAAGCTTCCTGGTTTGGTTATTTATCTTTCCCAGTCAATAAGATTCCTAAGGCCGATCAGAATTGGAGATACTATTACTGCGATAGCTGAGGTAATAGAAACAAGGGAAGATAAGGGCATTGTGAAACTTAAAAATACCTGCATCAACCAGAAAAAGGAAATAGTTGTTGAGGGTGAAGCTAATGTTAGAATTTACGAGCCGCCGATTCAAGAATAAGAGGGGATTTACCAACAGAACGACTGGAAGAGGTATATGAGAAAGAAAGCTAACAAAGGCTTTAACGAATGTTTGCCAGGAAAGGATATGAGTATGGGATTGGCGAAAAAAATACTAGAAGGGGATATCCAGGCAGCAGCCAGGCTTTTGAACTGTATCGAGGATGAGGTTCAGGGTACTAATGAAGAGTTGAAGGAACTTTACCCTTATACTGGCAAGGCTTATGTAGTGGGTCTTACCGGCAGTGCTGGTGTTGGCAAAAGTACTCTGATTAATGTTTTCATCAAGGATTTGAGGAAAAAGGGACTGACAGTAGGTGTGATTGTTATTGATCCCACAAGCCCCTTTACTGGAGGAGCAATATTGGGGGATCGCCTAAGGATGCAAGGGCATAGTCTTGATCAGGAGGTATTTATCAGGAGTGTTGCTACAAGGGGGTGGAAAGGAGGATTATCCAAGGCTACCATAGGAATGATACATGTTATGGATGCTCTGGGCAAGGATATCATTTTAGTGGAAACAGTGGGTACAGGTCAGGGGGAAATAGAAGTAAGCAAAATTAGCGATGCCTGTGTTATAATTCTTTCTCCAGGCGCCGGGGATGAAGTCCAAATGATGAAAGCTGGCATTCTGGAAGTGGCTGACATTTTTGTGGTTAATAAGGCAGATAAGGAGGGCGCTGCTGAAGTAAAGCTAAAACTGGAAGGTATGATTTATAGTAGATCCTTGGCGGCTTCTTCTACCCTAAGTGAATGGAAACCAAAGGTAATCTTGACTAATGCCCTTGGAGATAAGGGCATTGAAGAATTAACGGAATCAGTCTTTGAACACAGGAATTTTCTCACTGCCACCGGAGAACTCGAAAAACGCCGTCAAGAAAGAGCAAGAACAGAACTGATGGATACTATCAAGAACTCTGTTGAAAAACATATTTATCAAGCTACCAGCAAAGATGCTTACTTAGAGGAACTGGTAAATAAAGTAGCAAGTAGGGAAGTTGACCCTTATACGGCGGCTTCAAAAATTCTTAGAACTTTTACGCCGATTGTTATGAATTGAATCTAAGGGAGGATTAAAATGAGTGCAGAGAGAACAACTAAAGAAATCTTAGAAGAAAAACTGGCCGGGGGGGAAAGAGTTCCTTTATATAATCCCGAAGCCCTAAAGGTAATAGAAAAAGAACTTGAAGAATGGAAAAACAAAACTGTTCGTGAAAAAGATAGAAAAAATTGGGAGATAACTCCTCATACAATACTAGGCTCTGGTATACCACGCAGATTGACATATACACCTCTTGATATAGCCAACATTGATTATATGAAAGATATAGGTTTACCTGGAGGAGAACCTTTTACCAGGGGTATTCATGCCAATATGTACCGCGGGCGTACTTTCACCATGCGCCCCCTGCCTGGCGCCGGCACAACAGAGGAAATGAACCGCAAGTGGAAGTTTCTTATAGAGCAAGGAGCTACAGGCCTTAGTGTTGCTTTAGATTTGCCCACAGTTCAAATGTTTGATTCCGATGAGCCGGAAGCAAAAGGTCATGTTGCTGTAGTTGGAGTTCCTCTTTGTTGTGTTGATGATTGGGAAGTTGCCTTTAAGGATATCCCGATTGACAAAATAAGTTATTCAATAGTTACTCATTTTCCGAGGAACACTGCCATTTTGCTTCCCATGTATCTGGTAATGGCAGAAAGAAGGGGTATACCCTGGGACAAGCTAACCGGCAGTGTGCAAAATGACATTGTAATGGAGAATCTTGTCCGTGGAGCTATAGAGTACATACCTCCTGAGGACTGCTTCCGGGTTCAATGTGACAATATAGAGTTCATCAGGAAAGAAGTTCCTCAATGGAATTACATTACCTTAAATGGTTATAACTTGCGTGAATATGGAACTACAGGCATCACCGAGATGGCTGTGGCTATGGCTAACGGTATCTCTATCGTAGAAGAAATGATGAGTCGAGGTTATGACTCCGACTGGGTAGGAGAAAGGATAGCATTTTTCTGGGCCTTTGCCAATGACTTTTTTGAGGAAGTTGCTAAGAATCGTGCTGCCAGGCGACTATGGTATAAGATCATGAAGTATAGATTTGGAGCCAAGAACCCAAGGTCAATGTGGCTGAGAACCCATGTACAAACCTCCGGGGCTTCTCTTACCAGAGAAGAGCCTATTAATAACATAATAAGAGCAGCTTACCATGCGATGGCATCAATACTCACCGGAACTCAATCGTTGCATGTGAGTTGCTTTGATGAGGCGTTTTCAGTTCCCTCAGAGAAAACCTTACTTCCCTCGGTGCGTACTCAGCAACTAATAGAGCAAGAAACACAAGTTACGCAGGTGGTTGACCCCCTGGCAGGGTCTTTCTTTGTAGAGTGGATAACAAACGAAATGGAAAGAAAAGTCCTTGATGAACTAGATGAGATAGAGAAAATGGGGGGAATTGCTAAGGCCATAGCGAGTGGCAGGCTACATCATAAGATAGCCGAACATATTGAACGTGAGAACCGGGCAATTGAAAGCGGAGAGATAAGCGTCGTTGGCCGTAATGTTTATAAATCCGAGGAGCCGGAGCCCCAAATAGAAGTCAGCGCTTATCAGCCGGAGGTCTATGAGCAAAGAAAAGCAATGTTGCAAAAAGTAAGGGATACGAGGGACAACGAGAAAGCTAGCAGTTGTCTTAGGGCTCTGGTAGATGCTTGCAAGCGAGGGAAAAACGTTACTTATTTTACATTGGAGTGTGCCAGGGCAAATGTTACTGAGGGAGAGATGCGCAAGGCGTTTACTGAAGCTTTCGGAACGTGGAAACCTCCTTTCATGCTCTAAAGCTTAAAAAAATTTGGTAGCGCTGCAAGTGACGACTTGGTATTTAAAAGAGATTAAGGAAAGATAAAAACAAGTGTATCCCTTATTTTAAAAAGGAGGCAATTACAATGGCTGAAGGAAAAATTAGAGTAGTGATGGCAATACCTGCTTTGGAAAATCATACTAAAGGATATCTTACTGTGTCCGGCATGCTCAGAGATGCCGGGATGGAAGTAATCTTACTGGGTAATGAGCTTCCAGAGCGGGTAGTAGAAACGGCTCTTCAAGAGTCAGCAGATGTTATCGGAATAAGTACTTACTGTGGCAGCCCGGTAGTCTTCGGCGAGGATTTGCTCGAGGCAGCCGAAAAGAAAAACATAAGAGAGAAAACTATATTTATAATAGGAGGGATATTTCCACCGGAAGACGTACCAAATCTCATAAAGATGGGCTTTGCCGGCGTTTTTCCACCAGGACCTGGTTCAAGAAGAGAAGACATAATATCTTGCATCAGGAATGCTATAGCCAGTAAAAAACCTAACTAAGTATCCCCCTTGTGACAGTCTAACTAACACCTCATGTGTTTTGGGCGTGCTCTCTCGATACCGACATTCGATGCAGAATCGAGAGAGCTCTGTTATTTTTAAGTGGCCCAAAAATTAACATTTAATATTATTTTAACATATCTTCTCTATAATGAATTTTAAAGCAATGCAAAGGAGGATGAAAAATTGAGTAGGAAAGTAAAATGGTTGTTGGCTCTTTGTTGTGTGCTGGCGCTGACGATTGCCCTGGCAGGATGTGGCGCTCCTCAACAAACCGGACAAAAAGAGGACTCAAAGGCAACTGAACTTTCGGGATCTATTACTGCTGTGGCCTCCACGGCCATGCAGCCACTCGTAGAAGAAGCCGCCAACAAATTCATGGAAAAAAATCCAAAAGTGCAGGTCAGCATCCAGGGTGGCGGTAGCGGCACCGGCTTAACCCAGGTTTCTCAAGGCGCTGCAAATATCGGCAATTCTGACATCTTTGCCGAAGAAAAAGAAGGCATCAACGCGACACAGTTGGCAGACACAAAGGTTTGTGTTGTAGGCATGGCCACCGTCGTTAACCCTGGAGTCACCGTGGACAACGTCACCAAACAACAACTCATTGATATTTTTACAGGAAAGATAACCAACTGGAAGCAGTTTGGGGGACCAGATCAGAAGATTGTGCTGATTAACAGAGCCAAGGGTTCTGGAACACGGGCCACTTTTAAAAAGTTTGCCCTGGACGGCAAAGAGGAGGCCGTGGGAATGGAAATCGATTCCTCCGGACAGGTAAAAAAGATAGTTGCAGAAACTCCTGGCGCTATTTCTTATCTGGCTCTTTCCTATATTGATAAAAGCATAAAGGCACTTAAATTAGAAGGGGTAGAACCTGCCGGGGAAAACATTGTTAATGGCAAATATCCTGTCTGGGCTTATCAACACATGTATACCAAAGGCGAACCCGCCGGGTTGGCAAAGGAATTCTTACAATACATGCTGAGCGATGAAGTTCAAAATACCCTGGTTCCGGAGATGGATTATATTCCTTCCACAAAGATGAAAGTAGAAAGAGACGCCCAGGGAAAAGTAACTCAGTTGTAAAGGCACTGAGATACAAAGGCACAAAGGGGGCAAAATTTGGCGATCACCTATCACAAACCTCCAGAACTTTGTGCCTTCTTTGCTTTTTGTTTGTCTGGGAGTAAATGTAAGACAAAGAAGGAGAATTGGGGAAAGTGCACAAAAAGTATGTTGAAATATCCGGTCGAATGATCTCTTTCACCTGCGCTGCTTTGGTAATCTTTCTAACCGTAGCCATAGTTTATTTCATCAGTGTTAAAGGCTTCTCCACGTTTATCGTAAATGGCGTTAGCCTCAAAGAATTCTTTTTGGGCACAGAATGGTGGCCAGACCGTCCAATCGAACAGGGAGGACCAAAAGTAGGAGCGGCGCCTTTCATTTTAGGGTCACTTATTGTTTCACTGCTGGCCGTCTTTGTAAGCACACCTTTAAGCATTATCGTAGCAGTATTCATGACAGAAATTGCCCCCGGCTGGGGACAAAGAATAATTCAGCCGGCAATTGAATTGCTGGCTGGAATTCCTTCTGTAGTATACGGGTACATAGGTTTAAGCGTGCTGGTTCCTCTGATCCGGAATCAGATTGGAGGAAACGGGTTTAGTATACTGGCAGGCTTTCTGGTTTTATCGGTAATGATCCTGCCCACCATAATCAGCGTTAGTACGGATAGCTTACGTGCCCTCCCCGGTCAGTGGAAAGAGGCGGCTTTTGCCCTTGGATCCACCCGCTGGCAAACCATCCGCCTGGTACTGATACCGGCCGCCCGCTCGGGATTGATTACCGGCATTGTACTGGGTCTGTCCCGGGCTTTTGGGGAAGCTCTGGCAGTACAAATGGTAATTGGAAATACGCGCCGCATACCTACATCCATTCTGGACCCGATTATTACTTTAACCAGCGCCATTACCATGGACATGGGCTACACCATAACAGGTTCCCTGTGGAACAACAGCCTGTGGTCGATGGCCATGATTTTACTGTTAATGTCCTTCTTCTTTATTTTAATAATCCGCTTCGCAAGCAAGAGGGGGGTCGTACATTGAATGCCCGGCTGGCTGATAAACTGGCTACACTGATGTTCTGGGTAGGAGCGGGTATTGTATTATTCATTTTGTTTTTTTTATTGATTTATATTTTCCTGCACGGACTGAATACCATTAACTGGCATTTTCTTACCTCTCCACCGCAAACTATCAGGGTAGGGGGAGGGATAGGACCGCAATTTTTCAATTCCTTTTACCTGCTTATCCTGACCATGTTAATCACCGCTCCCGTTGGTTTGCTGGCGGGGATCTATCTGGCCGAATACGCCAGACAAGGACGAACCATCGAAGCAATCCGCCTGAGTATTGAAACCCTCACCTCCTTGCCATCCATCGTGGTTGGATTGTTTGGTTTATTGGTTTTCGTAAATATGACAGGCTGGGGGTATTCCTTAATGTCCGGAGCACTGGCCTTATCGGTCATCAACCTGCCTTTAATGGTTCGTATTTCCGAAGAAGCTATCAGAAGTGTACCGTCAGAATCGCGGGAGGCCAGTTTCTCCCTGGGAGCCACACGCTGGCAAACCGTCTGGAGGGTAGTCCTGCCTTCCGCCCTTCCTGGTCTGATTACCGGCGGCATTATTGCTGCTGGTAGAGTATTTGGCGAAGCGGCAGCCCTTCTTTACACCGCAGGTATGAGCAGTCCCAACTTGAATTTTAGCAACTGGAATATTACCGACCCTACTTCTCCTTTGAATCCATTTCGTCCTGCAGAAACCCTGGCAGTACACATCTGGAAAATAAATTCGGAAGGGTTAATCCCGGATATCAGGCGGGTGGCTGATGGTGCAGCAGCCGTGCTGGTACTGGTAGTACTAACCTTCAACATCAGTGCGCGCTGGTTGGGCCGCTATATTTACCGTCGACTGACTGCTACTTAAAAAATAAGCCCACTACATCCTTCTTTATAAATCATAAATCTTAGGGTTGCCAGAAAAAACCTGGCAACCCTAAGATTTTTCTCTAGATGAATTGTTCCTGCTGACGTTTGGCTCATCTATTTTCCCTTTCACCTGTCAGTTTAGTCATTTGAAGGAGTAAATAATGATTTTTGACTAATCAAAGGATAGAATGAACAAAAGAGATGGCGCTCTTAACCACGTGTGAGGAAAAAAGATGAATGATTAGACCTGACGAAAAGAAACATAAGTTAATTTCTAAAATGTGTATGCTTGAGAAAAATAAAGTTTGTGATAACTGTTGCGAATGTTATATTTGCAGCATAAATTCATCCAAGCTATGTGACAACTGCGGAGAGTGTTTGGAGTCAAAAGATCAACAATAAGAAGGAGGACGTTTTTATTTATTGGTTCCCATAATAGATATTATGTAAACTAACTTATTTAAACCCCCCCCCTCTTAAAATACCCGACGGACCTGTTGAGAAAGGTGACTGAGTAGCTTATTGCTATGCTACCTATCGATCAGCTTCTGGTAGCTGTCCACAAGACTTAATGCACAGTTCCGGGCAGAGATTTTTTCAGCATTCTTCCTGGCTTTTTCACTAAAGCTTTTCCTCAACTCATCATCAGACAACAGCAAAAGAATCTTTTTTATAAAAGAATCATGGCTTAACTCGGTTAAAAACCCGTCTTCACCATCTGCAACCATCTCGCTGACGCCGTATGCCTTAACGGCGACTACGGGCAAGCCTGCTGCTTTAGCTTCTGCAATCACCAGGCCCTGAGTCTCGGTCACCGAAGCAAATACAAATAAGTCGGCTCCTGCGTAATACTTAGCCACCTCATCTTTTGGCCTTTTGCCCGCAAAGAAGACTCTGCCCCATAAATCCTGTTTTCTTACACGGCGCTTTAACGGTTCTTCCTCGGGGCCGCCTCCCACCAGCACCAGCCTTGCCCTGGGAAATTCAACGGCAATCCTTCGAAAAGATTCCACCAGAAACGTTATGTTTTTTTCCTGGCCTAACCGGCCTACAAAAAGAAGTACTTTATCCTCCTCTGGAATATCATACTGCCGCTTCAGCCATCCCCTGTCCGGGTATGAAAATTCCTCTATTTTTATCCCGGTGGGAATGGTTTTGATTGACACATAAACTCCTATTTTTCTAAGATAGTCGCCAATAACTGCCGTAGGAACTATTACCAAATCGCAGCGATTACAAAAATTACGTGAAATAAGCCTGGTGATTTTTTTGGTAATATTTTGAGCAAAAGGAACATAGTGGACATACTCCTCATAAAGAGTATGAAAGGTAAATACCAGCGGTATGTTTAAGCGCCGGGCACAGGCAACTCCTACCCTACCCAGCATGAAAGGCGAATGAACATGGATAACCTCCGGGCGCCACTTACCCAGAACAACCCTTAATTGTGGAGAAAAAGGTAAGGCCAGGGCAAAATCCCGGTTGGTCGGGGCCGGAATGGATGGAAAACGGAAGACCTGCTGCTCCTGCCGGCAACCAGGGTAGCCGGGTGCAAAAACATATAGCTCGTGGTCCATGGTGACTAATTCCTCTTTAAATGTCTCAATCGAATGTACCACGCCGCTGGTATAAGGAAGATAGCTATCTGTAAAGATACCCACTCTCACCTGCTTTCCATCCTTTCGCTGCTAACCGGCCAGTGATACTCTGCAGAAAAGATACGCCATCCCTGTCTTGTTTTTTCCAAAACGTATTCAGCCTCCCCTTCCTCACTTTCACCGGTGACTAGATCAGTATCCTTTAAAACGGTACCTACTCCTGCTCGCTTGCCGGTTTGCCACAGCACTTCCATTCTGACTAAAGAAACCTGCCAGTACCAATCAGTAGGCTTACGAATAAACTCCCAGGCGCTAAAACTTAGTTCATCCAATAAAGGACCCGTATAATAGCGCGATAAATTTTTCCTTACCTCCTCCTTGCTTTTAGAATTCCACCAACTGTTATCCCCTACCCCACCTTTTATAATTTCTGACAATTCTTCCTTTAATGCCGGTTCGTCATCCTTCCCTGGAAGAACCTTACTCATGCATAACCCCGTAACAAAGAAACATAGTAAAAATGCAGTAAACCAAACAAAAAAACTCTTTTTACAAAATCTACAAAAAATACCCCCGGCTCTTTTTATAAACAGTTGACGCATGTTTTAATCTACCTCGCAGTTTTTTTAAATAAATAACATATACGACGGCGAGGCAGCTTTATCCTTGTAAAAATATGGTAAGATTATGGCATATTAAAAAGGAGATTCGCTTATTCAGTACAATTATGTACCATTTTTCTTTCCTTTCTTAACACGATTTTTCCTGTCTTCTTTTCCTGGCAATAGTATCATTTTATGTAACTACTCAGGTTCATAGG
>DMIY01000015.1 GCA_003457075.1 Desulfotomaculum sp.
GGAGTACCTTAAGTCCATGTTTGGGAAATACGAGTTTCAGATTATGCTTGCCTCTACGTTTGGTGGTGTGTTGAAGAAAGTGGGGATAGAGAATTTAAAAGATGGATGGAAGGCTATGCTTGGCATGGGAGTTAAGGGTTCGATGAAAGAAGCGCTGGCAGAGATGGATGAAGTCGGTGTGGATTATGCGTGCGTCGATCAGATGTATTGTAGGTCTATACACCATGATGGAGAATCTTGTGGCGGCGACGCAACAATTGAACAGATTGCCCAGTGGAATAAAGAATCCGGAGGAAAAATAGTTGGAGGAGTCGGCTATAATCCGCTCAGGATTGAAGAGAGCCTTAAAGATGTAGAAAGGGCAGTTAAGGAGTACGGTTTCAAGTATGTTTGGATTCATACCGGTGGTTTTGGTTTAACGGCTAACGACAGGAGATACTATCCTTTATATACCAAGTGTCTGGAATTGGGAATACCGGTTTGCATGCAGACCGGGCAGTCGGCAGAACCTCTCCCGAGTGAACAGATGCGTCCCATGTATGCTGATGAAATTGCTATGAATTTCCCCCATCTTACTCTTGTTCTTACACACACCGGCTGGCCCTGGGTTACTGAATGGATATCCATGGTCTGGCGTCATCCCAATGTTTATGGCAATATTGGTGCTTACATGCCTTCTTCCCTTGATCCGGCATTGGTTCGTTTTATGGATGGGCCAGGTAGAGAAAAGGTCTTTTGGGCTACCAACGGGCTTGGATTTACAAGATGCAAAAAAGAGGTGCTGGAATTACCTATCAGGGATGCAACAAAGAAGGCAGTTCTTCGTGACAATGCAATGCGGGTATTTAAGCTGGAGAAGTAGTCTATCTTTAAGATTTAATTCAGCCAGGCTTTTTGATAGGCCTGGCTGAAGTTTTACACAGCCCGGCATGGGCGTTGTCTCTTTAGCGGATAGGAGTTGCTTATGAGTATTAGTTAGCCGGACCTTCTGTAGAGAAATTTGATTGTTGCATTCACCCTAAAATCATAACTTATGCATTTACAGGGTGTTTTTAGCTGAACATCTGGCTTACGGGATTCATGATACCAGTAATTACCTGATACCCGGCGGTGTGTTGGATATCACCAGTGTAAAGCCTGAGAATATAGGCAAGGACATGGTCAAGGTGAGTAACGAGGGGGGGGTGATAGGTGGGACATCAACAATATATCGTTAATGGCTAAAACGAAAGAGAATTACGAATTGTACGAGGAGGTTTGTTATGGATTTTTCTTTTACAAAAGAGCAGGAACAGTTTCGCATGGAAGTTCGCCAGTTTCTTGAGGATGAAATGAGAAGCGGTACTTTTGAAAAAAAGAGCAACTATTATTTGGAAAAATCGTCGCCCGAATTTTCACGCAAGCTGGCGGCGAGAGGATGGTTGGGGATGACCTGGCCCAAAGAATATGGAGGGGGCAACCGCTCATATATGGACAGGGCTATCTTTATGGAGGAGATATTGAATTATCAGCCGCCTCTTATGTATCATTTTTTTGGAGAGCGGCAGATAGGACCAGCTCTGATTCATTATGGCAGTGACGAGCAGAAAAGGGAATTCTTGACGAAGATTATAAATGCCGAGATTTCCTTTTGCCTTGGCATAAGCGAGCCCGGCGCCGGTTCAGATGTAGCTGCTATCTCGACAGTGGCCAAAGAAGAGGGCGATTATTTTATTATTAACGGACAGAAAATATGGACTACAAATGCGCACAATGCGGACTATATCTGGTTGGTGGTTGTGACAAATCCTGGAGGACCGAAATACAGGAACATGAGTGAAATCATCGTCGATCTCAAGTTGCCTGGTATTACGGTACGACCGCTTTACAACATGATTGGAGTACATTGTTTTAATGAAGTATTCTTTGAGGATGTCAAAGTACATAAAAAACACCTCGTAGGGGAAAAGAACAAGGGGTTTCATCAAGTGCTCTCCCAGGTGGATTATGAAAGAGGGGGCTTTGAACGGCTGATGCAAAATTATCCCCTATATGAGGGTGCAAAGGATATTATCAGGAAAAACGTCTCTTTGAAATCGGATCCGGTTGTCAGGGATAAAATGGCTGCGCTTGACATTGAGTTAGAGCTGGGCAGACTGCTTGTTTACCACGTGGCATGGGTGACTGATCAGGGTAGGATCCCTAACCGTGAAGCTGCCATAAGTAAGCATTTTTGTACCCGGTTTGAGCAAAAGCTCGGAGATTTTGTCACTGAGCTTCTGGGCCAGTTCGGGCAGGTAATGCCAGGTTATCCAGAAACACCGCTAAATGGGGATGTGGCAGACTCTTATTTGTGGAGCCCTTCCTATACCATACAAGGAGGTACCAGTGAGATACTCAAGACAGTTATTGCTACCCGGGGCCTTGATCTGATATTTACGAAGCGCAAAGCATAAAACAGCAAAATGGAGGTATAAATCATGGATTTCAGTCTAAGTGAAGAACAGAAGATGTTTAAGGATACGGCAGAGACATTCATGTCAAAGGAATGGTCAATTGAATTGCTCAGGAAGGTCATTAAAGATGAAAAGGGTTATTCCGTCGACCACTGGAAAAAGATAGCGGATCTGGGTTGGATGGGAATGCTCATTGACGAACGTTACGGGGGTATCGGGTGTAGTTTCATGGATTTATGCCCCATCCTGGAGGAGATGGGCCGTGCGTTATTTCCGAGCCCGTTTTTGGCAAGCGCCATCATGGGGGCATCGATCCTGTCAGAGGCAGCCAGCGAAGAAATGAAAGAAAAGCTGTTGGCTCCGATCGCCGGTGGGGATGTCGTTGTTACACTGGCGGTGGGTGAGACGGGCGATAACTGGTCCAAAGATACGATTGCAACCAAAGCCGAAAAAAATGGTGGCAACTATGTCCTAAAAGGAACAAAGATGTTTGTACCCTTTGCTCATGTGAGTGACTATATCATTTGCTGTGCCAAGGACGAATCCGCATCCGGTAATGGCACAACACTTTTTCTCGTGGATACCAGGGCTAAAGGGGTTGAGTGCATTCCTATTCCCACGTTTTCGATAGACAGATACAGTAAAGTTGTTTTCGACGGGGTAACGATTTTAGAAGAAAACGTTATCGGTAAGGTTGGCAGTGGATGGGATGTGATTGAGAAGATGCTGCCAAGGCTTGTTGTGAGTAAATGTATGGAGATAGTGGGTGGTCTTCAAAAAGTCTTGGAAATAACCGTGCAATGGGTGAAAGACAGAGAACAGTTTGGTGTGCCCATAGGGAGTTTTCAAGCCATACAACATTACTGTGCTGAAATGGCTGTCGATGTCGAGACATCAAAGTTCATAACATATCAAGCAGCATGGAAAACAAGCGAGAACATTCCCTGCAAAAAAGAAGTTTCAATGGCCAAGGCATGGTCTGGTGAGGCATATCAGAGGGTGACCGCACTTGCCCTTCAGGTGCATGGCGCGATGGGATTTACAGAAGAGTACGATCTCCATTTTTATTACAAGCAGGCCAAATCTCTACAGCTTATGTATGGCGGAGGAGCGTATCACAGAAAGATTGTGGCACAGGAAATGGGGTACTAATTGCTATCCATACCATCAACATCTGTATGCGGGCTATTGATGAAGCGAACAGCGGGGGCAAAGTAAATAATTACCTGGATACCATTACGCTGCAACTGGAACAGATCTTGGAACTTGAAAAGAATGCCCATGGCTGCCTGACTTTGCTGGTAAGGATGTAGAAAGCATAACCTTTGCCGGTTTTGTCCATACTAAAATCGACTTTCGGGCCGGTAGTTTTGAATATGAGGGTTGTCCCAAACATGTGCGAGGTAGTAGAGATCAAGGAAGAAGGATGTATTATCGCTCGCTGGGGCGACCGCTGCGGGAAATGGTCGGGCGCTTTGGTGGCAGGCAAGACCGGATAGGGCCGGGAAGGACAAACGCCCGGACAATAATCCGGAGTACGATTAACCCCCTAACCCCCTTATCAGGGGGAACATTAACCCCCTAACCCCCTCCCCTTGCGGGAGGGGTTAGGGGAGGGGTACCCGGACTTTTTTGATAGTTTCGTAGAAGGTTAAGCCCGCACTGTCCAGTTGAAGCCGGAGTTGTTGTCCCAGTTGTTGGCGGAATCCTTGAAACAGAAGGACATTTGGTTGTTTTGCAGGCGCAATGTTTTGTCCCATCCCTTAGAATCCTTATCCATCCGGATAGTATTTGTACTGTACCAGTTTTTGGGGTCACCGAAGCCGTAATGGAGATACACCTGATCGGCGCCCGATTTAGCCAGCAGGCCGTTGTAAATAATGTTCGCCTCATCGAAACCGCTAGACCTGACTTCTACTCCTTTTTGGTAATCGTTCCACGCTTGAATCATAACTTTAACACCTCCACTTAAATTGTTTTTGATTCCACCATTTATTATTGGCATACACCAGCGTTAAATATTACAGGGCATTTTTGGCATCGACCCGGCTTTTTATTTATGGTATAATACAGGTCAGTGAAGGATTCCGGTTATGTCAAGAGAAGGTTCGTATAGATTCTTAAGAAAATCTACTTAATTTAAGGTAAGGAGGGAGAACTCATGCAGGTGGCAGAGAAAGCCTTTTTAGTTGGCCTGGGAGCGTTTTCGGTGGCCAGAGAAAGAGTGCAAAAGAAAATTGATGAACTTGTTCAGAAGGGCGAAGGAACAAAAAGCAACGCAGGAAATCTGCTCCGGGAATTGATTCAAAAAGGAAGGGCAGAAAAAGAAACCCTGCGTTCGACAGCGTCAAGATCAAAAGGCGCAGTTTTAGATCAGTTAAAGTTTGCTACCAAAGAAGACATTGCCAGGTTAGAACAAAAGCTGGAGGAATTAAAGCAAAAGTTAACGTGAACAAAGTAGCCTGAGTCAAAGGTGGCTGTCTGGTGCAGATAAACAGGCATTACAGACATATACAGCGATACCGGAAAATTACAAGCGTTTTATTAAAACAAGGTTTTGGTTATGTTTTATACCAGTGGGGGTTTTTGTCTTTTCCCGGGAAATTGTTGTTCAAAAAGAAGCCAGGAGCGGATCAACTTTCCCTGGCTGAAAGGATGCGCATGGCCCTGGCCGAGCTGGGGCCTACCTTTATTAAATTTGGCCAGATTTTAAGTACCAGGCAAGACCTGCTGCCACCTGATTATATTCACGAACTGGAGAAGCTGCAAGATGAGGCGCCTGCTTTCCCCTTTGTTCTGATCAAGAAACTGATCGAGCAGGAGTTAAAGCATCCTTTAGAGGAGCTTTTTACTTCTTTTGATCCTGAACCGCTGGCTGCTGCTTCGATCGGGCAGGTACACCGGGCCGTGCTGGCTGGTGGCCAGCAGGTGGTGGTTAAAGTGCAGCGCCCGAATATTGAAAAAGAAATTGAGACTGATCTGGAGATTCTGTACGAAGCAGCACGCCTTATTGAAAAACGCCTGGCCTGGGCAGAAACATATAGTTTTACCGGACTGGTAAAGGAATTTGAGCGGGTAATTCATGAAGAAATGAATTACTATGCCGAAGGCCGGAATGCAGACATTTTCAAAAGAAATTTTTCCGGCAATCCTGATGTGCTTATTCCTACCGTATACTGGGAGTATTGCACCAGGAAAGTCTTAACCATGGAATACCTGAGCGGTATTAAGTTGAGTAAATTTCAGGAAATTGAGCGCTCTGGTCTGAGCCGGACGGAACTGGCACTGAAGCTGGCAGATATTATCTTTAAACAAATCTTGATTGACGGTTTTTTCCACGGCGATCCTCATCCGGGTAACATTGCGGTTCAGCCGGGTGGGAAAATTGTTTTTATGGATTTCGGCATGGTTGGGCATTTAAACGAGGAGAGCAAAAATATAGTCGGCGATTTAATGATGGCCTTGGTTGGTAAAGACGCCGGGAAGGTAATGAAGGCGACCCTGGCCCTGGGTATGGTTCCTAAAGGTGTAGATAAAAAAGTCCTACGCATGGACATTGAATTGCTGCAGAAAAAATATTACACTGTTTCTTTAGACCAGATTGGGTTAAGAGAAGCAATTGACGATATTATGGGCGTGGTTTTCAAGCACCATATCCATCTTTTGCCTGAGTTTGCACTCCTGGTAAAGGCGCTTTTGACGCTGGAAGGCATTGCCCAGGAACTGGCCCCGGGATTGAGCGTTGTTACTGCGGCTGAACCCTTTGCCAGAAAACTTCTTAAAGAGAGATACACTGCGCCGGAATTATCCAAAAGAACCTTCAAGAACCTGCAGGAATTTGGTGAAACAGTTTCCCTTTTACCTAAACGTGTTGCTCAACTTCTTGATCTGCTTCACGAGGGAGAACTGGGAATCAACCTGAAAGTAGAGCACTATTATCCTCAGAAAGAAGAGTTTTTCAACAGGGCAAATATCCTTATTAACCGGGTCGCCTTCAGTATAGTAATTGCTAGCCTGTTTACCGGTTCTGCCTTGTTGGCCGGGAACGGAAATTTTTTGCTGTGGAATATCCCGGTAGCCGAAACAGGGTTTGTAATGGCCGTAGTAATGAGTTTTCTTCTTTTGGTTTCTATCCTGCGTTCGGGCAAATAGACCAGCATATTCTATGAAAAGCGTAAGCGTCTACTTGCGGACGCAGATGTTTTTCCCCAGGTGCAGCAAGATTGCCGCCGCCAGCATGGCGGCAAAAATCAGCCCGAAGGTGATCAGCGCAGAGGGCAGGAAGGGCCATAAGGATAGGT
>DMIY01000203.1 GCA_003457075.1 Desulfotomaculum sp.
GTCCCAGATCATCCGCTAACGAACCGGATACTTTGTCAAAATTTATCTGGGCGTACATGGTTAAAGGCTTTTTATAGTACATAAAACCATTGCCTGCAAGTAAGACACCTTCGCTTAGACCAGCCTTCGTTATTTTTAAATCGGCATTAAAAACCATCTCTGATTTAAATGAAGACAAGTCACTGTAATTCTTTGTTGACGATTCAAGCACATTTTGAACTTTAGCAAGTTTCGCCGACCCTTCCGGCGTCAGGATAACCACCGTTCTACTGCTGTCGTACCATTTTACTTCGCAACCAAGGGCTTGCCCAACGAACCGCAGCGGCACAAAAACCCTGCCGTTCACCAGCCTGGCCGGAAGAGCAAGCATGATCAACTTACCGTTCTTATAAGCACTTTTGTTGTTTACCTTCAATTTTAGCGTAATATCCTGCTTGATCACGATAACTTCCTGATTTGCTCCATCCCAGACAACCTGCGCTCCAAGTTTTTCGGATACGGCACGAATTGGAACCAGCGTCATGTTGTTGGAAATAATGTAATCTTGACTTCCAAAAGCGGCTATCCCAGAAGACGCCTCTGCCGGTTCCGCCGGAATGGCGGCAAGCGCCAGGAAAGCAGCCAGGACTACAGCCATAAACCCTCCGCTTGTGAAACATTTCTTGATTTTTCTACGCATTTTGCACCCCCTTTTTGTTTTTTACCTTTTACCTGTCAACTTTAGTGTTGTCTTAAGGAACTCAACTAATCAACCGGCAAATTATACACCTGGCCCCTTTACTATAGCCAGTCTATCCCCCGCCACCGTCCCTGTTGCGGCGATGATCCCGGCTTTTAATTCAAGCGTCTGAAAAGCAACCCGCCCGCCGCAGGCAAACCTCCAGGGCCGGAGATTTCCAAGTGCTTTTACAACCACAAGTTCACGGTTAAGAAAAAGCACATCAATAGAATAACGCATAAACATGGTATGAACAGCGTTACAGGGAATTAGCAGCAGGCCCTCCCGCCCGGACAACTCCTTTTTAGCCAATAAACCAGCCATTCTTTGCCAGAAATAACCGGCCACCAGCAATTTTTCCGCCAAAACTACTTCTTTTGTGGTGTTATATAGCGAATAAGCCGGTTTAATCCCCATTACTTCCTTTTATCACCCATTACTTCTTTTTGGCAAGCCGCTTTAGGATCCTCAAAGTATCCTTTTTTATTTTCTCCTCGCCTGCCTTTGCCTCCATCCTGGCTTCCGGGCAATTAAGCTCGAAAAGGTATTCCCCTATCTTAAACCGGTCACCGTGAAAAACCTGCTGCCGGCTCTTAGGAATATTTTCATATATAAGATAGGTTCCCGGCAAACAAATCACCATATAATATATTTCCTTACCGGATAATTTAAATTCTTTGCTGTCTTCAACATCTGTATAGGCCTTGGAAAACTTTTTTACTTTAAAAGCAAAGGGGCGATCCTGCACAGGCAAGATAAAATCCGCTGCCAGGTCACTTTCCGTAGCGATTAAAACTTCATTTCTTTCTACCTTTTCCAAGTTCAATTCCTGAACCGCCGGGTTGTTTCCGCCTTCTTTCGCCACCCGGTCAAATAAAGCTCCTTTAAGATGCGCAGCGAAACGCTCTTTTTTAAAACGAGCGAAGAATGCCGCTAAAAAAGCCAGAAGGACAACCACCAAACCTGCAGCAATTACCCACCAGTTTCTCAAAACCTGTCCTCTAAGCGCCTGCCAGCCCTGCAATAGCCGCTCTTTCAAGGCAACTTCCGGCCTGATCTTAATTTTCCCCAGTTCCAACTGCTCATTAAACTTTTGATCCCTGTAAGTTCCTTGCGCCGCCAGGGTTACCACAGCGCTTCCCTTTTGCCTGCAGTCAACCCAGGCGGAAAAAATTCCATCGCCGGCCTGCTCATCGGCGGAAGATTCCTTTTCCGCGTCATCCTGCAGGGCAATTACCTGCGGCTCCTGACGGGCATAAGTCACGGCCAGTTCAAACTTCTCCAGCTTTAAGTGGGGGCCGGGAATCAAATAATCCTGATCAATTTTAAGGCCCGCCCGCACCGGAAACTTCTCCCCCACCTTGTAGTTCCTTGCTTCAAGGACATAAGAAAGCCTGGGCGACTCAGCCGGCGAATGTTTTTGCACCAGCATAATTGACTGAAAAAAACGGGTCAATTCCGCTGCTTCTTGAACAAAGAAATATTCCCCGCCAGTGGCCAGGGCAATTTTCTGCAATAGTTCCCCGGCCTTTTCCCTGTGCAGGGCTACACAGTGAACCGCCCAGCCCTGAGCTTTATAACTGCCGGCAACATTGTCCACCGCTGCCACGTACCCGGCCATATTATCAGCATTCTTGAGCAGGTAGGGCAAGTCCGGCTCACCATCAGTAAGCATAAGAGCAAACTTCTTTTTTTCTTTTTCTGCTTTAGTCAGCTCAAGGTAGGCTTTTTCCAGCCCCCCTTTGATGTCCGTGTCTCCCTTGGCGCCAATCCCGGATAACGCTTCCAGGATTCCGCGGCGGGAAGCCTGATCGCCAACTTTTCTCAAAGGCACAAGCACTACAGCCTGGTCCGCAAACTCCACCACGCAGACC
>DMIY01000064.1 GCA_003457075.1 Desulfotomaculum sp.
CCCTTTTACCGGTGGCGCCTTGCTGGGAGACCGGATCCGGATGCAGGAACATGCGGTAGATCAGGGAGTATTTATCCGGAGCATGGCTACCCGCGGGAGCCTGGGAGGATTGGCTCACACTACCAAGGAAGTAATTAAGGCTATAGACGCCTTTGGTTTCGAGTGGATTATTGTAGAAACGGTGGGAGTGGGTCAGGCGGAGTTGGATATTATGAACGTGGCTGATACCACAGTGGTGGTGCTAACTCCCGGGGCAGGTGACGCCATTCAGACAATCAAGGCAGGTATAATGGAGATTGCCGATGTTTTTGCCGTAAACAAAAGTGATCTGCCGGGGGCAGATAAAGTAGCCATGGAGGTTGAGATGATGCTGGATCTTCGGTCTGACCGGATGGCCTGGCGTCCCCCGGTAGTGCAAACCTCTGTGATGAACAGGTCCGGCCTGGAAGATCTGTTGAATGCTATAGAAAAGCACCGTTCGTATCTGGTGGAAGAAGGGAAGTTTCAGGAGAAACGGCGAGTCCGGCTGCGTGCAGAAACTTTAGAGATTCTGGATCATCAGTGGCGGCAATTGGTGCACCAGGAAATCAAGCTGTCTGAAAAGGTAAATAAATTGTTGGAGTCTGCAGAATATGGGGAGAGCGATCCTTATACCGCAGCCTCTTCTATTTTAGATCATGTTGTGGCTAACTCTCGCTTAAAGCCGCAGCCATAAGTACGGTTTACAGAACCACCACCAAACCGGCGAAGATAACGGTGACGCCCATCTAAAAAGCATTCTCGTCCACCACCAGGTAGTTGTTCTCATAACAAACGGCAAATTGGATTTAGGGCCGTGGCAGCAAATCTATTACGCTGAATTTGATGGAAGCGCAGGAAGAGGGTGATCATCAAGGTATTGGGGAACTAATTGGGTAAGATAGATTACTGGAGGAAGATTTTTAATGAGCAGATTTTGGAGTGACGTCAATAAAAGGCTGAGCCCGTACACACCCGGCGAACAACCCCGGAATAAAAAATATATAAAGCTGAACACGAATGAAAACCCCTATCCTCCCTCTCCGGGAGTAATAGCCGCAATCGAAAAAAACCTCAACGGAAGTCTGAGGCTTTACCCGGACCCGTCCTGTGAAGAACTCCGGACGGCCATTGCGGAATATTACAACCTGAAAAAAGAACAGGTATACGCCGGAAACGGGTCGGACGAATTGCTGGCTTTTGCTTTTCTGGCCTTTTTCAACCCTGGCGGTCCGCGCATTCTTTTTCCTGATATTACTTACAGTTTTTACAAGGTATATGCTGCCCTTTTAAAAATAGATTACGAACTGGTTCTTTTAGACGATGATTTTTCCATCCACCCGGAGATGTTTTTCAAAAATAACGGCGGAGTGATAATCGCGAACCCGAACGCGCCCACCGGGAAATTTCTGCCTCTTGAATCCGTCGCTGACATCCTGGAGCACAATTCGAGCAAAGTGGTAATAATTGACGAGGCTTATATCGACTTCGGCGGGGATTCGGCAGTGGGGCTGATTGAGAAATATCCGAACCTCCTGGTGATCCAGACATTTTCCAAGTCCCGCGCGCTGGCAGGCCTGCGGGTAGGGTTTGCCCTCGGCCGGGAAGAATTGATCGAGGGGCTCGACCGGATAAAGAACTCCGTGAATTCTTACACCCTTGACCGGTTGTCTCTTGCCGGGGCTATCGCAGCTATTGAAGACGACGCTTATTTTCAGTACGTCAGGCGAAAAATAACCGCCTCCAGAGAACGGGTGTCCGGCGAATTAAGGGAAATAGGATTTAAGGTGATTCCCTCCATGGCAAATTTCATCTTTATTACCCATCCGTTCATTCCGGCTGCTGAACTGTTCCTCAAGTTAAAGGGGAAAGGCATACTTGTCCGTTACTTTAAGGAGCCGGGAATTGATAATTACCTCCGGGTGTCCATTGGAACGGATGAGGAAATGGACTTATTCACCGGAGCGCTAAAAGAAATACCGGGCATTTAAACGGGGCCGTACATAACGTACCTTTCAGTACCTGCAGCAGAATATCTTTTCTGCTTTTTGCTTGACACTACAGCGTAATTTAAAAGTTAGCGGAGCAATGGGACAATGGGGAGGAATTATTTATGGACTTTCATCCTGCGGGCTTGGCTACCGGTATCGGCAGCCTGCCGTTTCTCGAAGCCGATCAGGCCGTGCAGCTTATCCTGGAGAATGTACCGGACATTCCTCATTGGCCGCAGTTACCCCAAAGGGGAGAACAAGAGGGTTTTGTGTTTCAATTTCTTTATCCTCTGGTTAATTATGGTTTGTTGAGCATTAGCAATGGACGTGCATCTTTTGACACCGCCCATCCGGACTGGGCAAATCGTTTAACACGGTTTTATTCTGTTTACCTTGAGGTAGAGGCCGGTGATTCCCTGGCGCTGGAGGAGTTTGCTTTTCCGCCTGATGCCGCTGCAGGATTTTACGCTTTTCTGGAAGAGGTAAGCAAAAAAGGCCCGGCAAGCGCACTTTACTTTAAAGGTCAGTTGGCCGGCCCGTTGACTGTAGCCTTCCAACTGGAAGATGAAAAAGGGCGGCTGGCTTATTATGATGAGCAGTTGCGCGATCTGGTGGTTAAATCACTGGCCCTGCATGCCCGCTGGCAGGCGGGAAAACTGGCGGCCCTTGGCCGGTCGGCAATCATTTTTGTTGATGAGCCTGCGATTAGCGCTTACGGAAAATCTAGCTTTATTACAGTAACGAGGGAAATGATCCAAAGCGATCTTGATACCATCTTTCAGGCTATTCATAAGACCGGCGCTTTAGCAGGAGCGCATTCTTGTGACGCCATCGACTGGTCCATACTTTTTGAAAGCGATCTGGAAATAGTTAACCTGGATATCTATGGTTATGGAAATTCCTTGCTGCCTTATGTCCGGGAGTTAAAAATATTTCTGCAACGGGGTGGCGTGATGGCCTGGGGCATAGTGCCGACTCACGAAAAGGTTTGGGAAGAGGACGAGAATAGTTTGCTGGCAAAATTATACGAGTTGTGGCAGGAATTGGAGAAGCGGGGCATCGAGAGAGAGATTTTGCAACAACAGTCATTAATTACACCGGCCTGTGGCACAGGGCTATTGACCCCCGGATTAGCCAGCCGCATTTATCACCTTAATAAAGCCGTGTCCGAAAAGATACGCATGAGTGATTGGTCGTTCCCGGCGACTGACGTCTGACGACCG
The DNA here is from genome assembly GCA_003457075.1 of Desulfotomaculum sp. Classification (GTDB taxonomy): domain Bacteria; phylum Bacillota; class Desulfotomaculia; order Desulfotomaculales; family Nap2-2B; genus UBA4053. The sequence continues at coordinate 3,233 of DMIY01000064.1, forward strand.
GCGGCTATTTTAAAGGGAGTTGCTCACGAGGGTTAACACCCTCTCCATAAAGCATGAAAATAG
>DMIY01000012.1 GCA_003457075.1 Desulfotomaculum sp.
CGCCGGGAAACCAGGCGGCAAACGGAGAAAACAAATATCAACCTAAATATTGGGAGAAACCGGTCTACTCGACTCAATTTTTCAATGTCTCGTTTGCAGGGGCGCTGCTGATCGGCTTTGTCCAGTGCTTCTCCATGGTGCCGGGCGTTTCGCGTGCTGCCGCCACGGGGTATGATCTGCTGAAGACCTCCTCACATTTTAACAACGGGCAGTGGACGCTCCTCATAAGCGGCGGCCTGGTCGCCTTCGTCTCCGCCATGGTTGCAGTAAAAGCGTTTATCGCCTTCGTTTCGCGGTACGGCTTCAGGCACTTCGGATATTACCGGATCGTTCTGGGTTTGTTCTTCCTTGCCGCTTCCGCTGCGTTGGGCACCAGCCTGTAGCCGGATTCCCTGTGGTAGACCCAATTGATGTCCCGATAGAGGGACACTCCTGTGAAGGAACAGATCTTCACCCTTGCTACAACTCAGTAAAGGGCAATGCGGGGTCACGCCCGAACCCAGGGGAAGATAAATGTCTTCTGCATGAAGCACGTATCCATCCAGCGCCTTGTCCCCGAAATCTCCCCGGAATGCCTTGATGCTCTGAGCCATGGCAGTTTCAAATATGGTGCTGCCCATGGGTCCAGAAGCCGCATGCTCCGGATCCTTGAGTCCGGATAGATAACAGAGCGTTCCGACATCCGTAAAATAGATCTTCGACGTCTTTACGAGCCGCTTTCCTACATTTACAAAATACGGCCGCAGCACAAATCCTCTTTTATCCTTTAACCAGTGCACTGATCAGTCCGAGTTTTCGCATCGGCGCCATACCCAGAAATGCCTGTACCTGTTTGGCATCCCGGAAACGATCCCTTCATGATGCCACACTGTATCGCGGCGACGGCAGCATGCATACGGTCGGAGGCCTGATCGAAGCATTTTGCTCCTTCTTCTTCCCCACCGATAAGAGTGCCGCTGACTCCTGCCAGCTTTAGATCTACAGCCGGGCAGGCAATTAGAGCTGCTTCATAAGCACCCCTGGCGACACCGGTGCCGAAAGCCCCCACGGCGGGTCTGGTTACCCCGACAGCATAACGGTAAAGGTTTTTCCAACCGGAGTGGATTTGGCAATCCATCCCTTGAATCCAAGGGGTAGTCGTAGTCGGTGGCGAATCGTCCTTCATCAATCCGGAAGAAGTTCGGCATAATAAGCGCGTCATTAGGACAGATGGATTCGCAATCATGACAGGCCAGACAGATTTTCCCGAAGTATTCGGGGAATCCTTCAAACGATGCTTTGTAACTGCCGCATCCCAGACAGCGTTTGCTCTCGCTCATGACCTGGTCCTGGGTGAAAGGCAGCGCTTCTTCCGAGTCCGGATTCGCCAGGCGCTTCGAGGCCTCAAGCTTTTCTACCTCCGTGCGTTTGATATCTTGAAGATGTTTAAAGTGAGAGGCGTTACGTAAGGGGAGGTCTTTGTAAGATACTTCCATCTTCTCCGGAAGCTCAGCTTTTTTACCCTTAATGAAGGCGTCTATACTCAGCGCTGCTTTGCAGCCGGCTCCTATGGCGGAGGCGACGAGAGCGGGACCGGTTACGGCGTCACCGCCGGCAAAAATACCTTTTTCCGTTGTTTGGCCGAGAACATCGGCGCCAATCCAATTGTTCGCCCGGGGAATATTTTCCAGACCAGTCAAATTTATATCCTGACCGATGGCGGCTATCAGGGTTTCGCACTGAACATCAAACTCACTTCCCTTAACCGGAACCGGCTTTGGTCTTCCCGAAGCATCAGGGCTCCCCAGTTCTATCTTCGTGCAGGTCACAGTCACTGCCTTGCTGCTTCCTCCCCATTTAACGGGAGCACACAGAAACTGAATTTTCACACCTTCGTCTTTAGCGGCTTTTACTTCTTCTTCATAGGCAGGCATTTCCGCGGCTGTTCTTCTGNNATCGTCACCTCGGAACCCATTCTACGGGCGGTTCGCGCGGCGTCAATGGCGGTATTACCGCCGCCGATAACCACAACTTTCTTGCCAATCTTTGTCGGGTTCTTTTCTCTTACGGCCTTTAGAAATGCAAGGCCGGAAAGCACTTTGCCTTCTTCACTGTCAACGCCGAGCGCGGTGCTGCCCTGCGCGCCGATGGCCATGTAAACTGCGTTGACCCGCTTTCTCAAGTCATCAGGGGACATACTCTGCCGGTAACTGCGGGGAAAGGATTATTTCGCGTGAGAACTTTCCACGCTTCGGCAAGGGAAGCGCCGTCATTGAGGAGTTTCACATATTCCCGAATATCTATACCCGCGGGACAGTTAAACTGGCAGGCTGGCGCCTGAACATTGGAGTACTGGCTCTTGGGCACCATGTCAATACCGTCGCCTGGACAATTCCTCATGCACACGCCGCAGCCCAGGCATTTGTCTTCATCCACAATTATGGTGAACGGCGCACCGACAACGTCCGGATCGACCATTTTTTTGAATCTGCTTGGACGAAAGTTTCTTTTCTGCAACTCAATTTTTACTTTTGAACCTTTGCCAAATGTAGAAGACATTTATTTTCCCTCCCCTTTCATAATATTTTCAGAAATGGTGGTTATTTTTTTGATTACTTCACCCCCGGTACTACAATATTCACTTGCTTTATTAATTTATCAAGGTGTTTTTCATAGATTCTCTTCTTATACAGAAGGCAGAATATTTTGAAATAAAGTTCCGGGGTCAGACGTTTCATCATTCGCATATTTCGCTCGTCTTTCTGGGTAATCACGTATAATAAACGATTCTTCTGTCAATGTTCTTCTCCAGCCGGTGCCGAACAACTTTATCAGATTCGCCACTTTATTGGCGTTCTGATCCATCTGGCTATAAGTAAAACGCTTGTTCTCATAAAGAAGAAATGTTTTATCAGGAATCTGAGCGGCACGTTCCTCAAGAAGTGCAGCCCGGAACATATCTACCGGTATTTTAACCCAAGTTTAACCCCATT
>DMIY01000174.1 GCA_003457075.1 Desulfotomaculum sp.
GGGGTTAGGGGGAGGGGGCGTTTTTTGGCAGCATCTATCTATAAGGAAGGTGTTTTATGCTACCTGATTATCACTGGCATACCCGGCGCTGTGGTCATGCCGCGGGGGAGATGGAAGAGTACCTGGATCTGGCTCGTGCTAAGGGGTTAAAAGAAATAGGTTTTGCCGATCATGTTCCTATGTACTGGTTGCCGGCCGGCAAACGCGACCCGGGTCTGGCCATGAGCGAGAGAGAATTGCCTATATATGTAGCGCAGGTAACAAGGTTGCGGGAAGAAAATCCGGATCTTACCATCAGGCTGGGTATTGAGGCAGACTATATTCCCGGTCAAGATGAGGCTTTAAGGAAACTGTTGGCCGGGCATCCTCTTGACTACGTTATTGGTTCGGTGCATTACCTGGATGATGGCTGGGGCTTTGATAATCCTTCTAACAGGGGGGAATATACCCGGCGGAATTTAGAGGAAATTTATGCCGCTTATTTTTTTCTGCTCCAACGGGCTGCTCAATCCGGTCTTTTTGACATTATGGCTCATCCTGACCTGATCAAGAAATTTGGTTACCGGCCGGCAGGAGATTTGACTTCCTGGTATGACCAGACAGCCAGTATCTTTGCCGGCGCAGGGGTTTGCGTGGAGGTAAATACGGCTGGTCTTGCAGCTCCTGCCGGTGAAATTTACCCTGCCCTGGATTTTTTAATGCTGTGTAGAAGATATGGTGTGCCTGTAGTGGCGGGCTCTGATGCACATTCTCCGGACCAGGTGGGGCAATGGTGGAAGGAGGCGCTGCTGTGGATTAAAGAAGCGGGCTATAAAGAAGCAGCTACTTTTGCACACCGCTGCCGCAGGATGGTACCGTTGGAGTAAATAAACACTATTTTTTAATAAAAACTTGCCGGAAGAGGGGAATACTATTATTATATTTTTAAAAGTTTATTTCTCCTTTTGCTTAATTTGCCGGGAGGCGGAGAATGGCTGAGATTTCTTCTGTATCGCGACTGCTGGAGATCTTAAACAAGCATAGTTTCCGTTGCCGCAAAAGGTGGGGACAAAACTTCCTGGTGGACGGCAATATTGTCCGCAAGATTGTCAGGGCAGCAAACCTTTCTCCCAATGATATTGTAGTGGAGATCGGCCCGGGGGCGGGAACACTTACCTGTCTCCTGGCGAAAAATGTAAAGATGGTAATTGCCATCGAAGTGGACCAAAGACTCTCTCCTGTTTTAAAAGAAAATCTTGATGGTCTTACCAATGTGGAAATAGTGTTCGAGGATGCTATGAAGGTGGATTTTGATCACCTGGTCGGAACAAAGAGCCAGGAAATCATTGACCCCCATACGTCGAACTACAAAGTGGTGGCCAATCTTCCTTATTATATAACCACGCCTTTGCTTATGTACCTGTTGCAAAGAAAGTTTCATTTTGAATCCCTTCTCGTAATGGTTCAGCGCGAAGTTTCCCGGCGTTTAACTGCTGTTCCCGGAAGTAAGGATTATGGGTCTTTAAGTGTTGCCGTGCAGTATTATACGGTACCAAAAACTCTCTTCTATGTGCCGCGCTCAGTATTTTTCCCACAGCCGGAGGTTGATTCGGCAGTTGTTTATCTTGCCCGGCGAAAAACACCTGCCGTTGAGATTCCTGCAGAGGATCTATTTTTTAGCCTGGTACGGGGCGCTTTTGGCCAGCGGCGAAAAACTATTTTAAATGCTCTTGCCGGCAGCCAGGTGATTCCCGGGTTTAGCCGGCAGGTCTGGGAAGAAATACTGAAGGCAGGGAATATCGATCCCTCCCGCCGTGGCGAATTATTGTCACTGGAGGAATTTGCTGTTCTCAGTTGGCATTGCTGGGAGCAGTTATCCTAAAGTATGTTGCGAACAAAGACAACTGATATTGGAAAGAAGTGTTAGTTATGTATTTTGTCAGTCCTACGAAAGGCAGGCTTACTTTTAATGAAATGATGGCCGGGATTGTAGATTATATTACGGGCCTGCCCACTTCTATGTACAAGATCATAATTGGTACTGATTCGCAGGTAAAGCAGGATTCGTGTTTTGTGACAGCAATCATTGTCCACCGGCTGGGTAAAGGAGGGCGTTATTTTTACCGTAAGAAGCTTCACCGGAAGATCAAGAGCCTGCGTCAAAAAATATTTTATGAAACGTCGTTAAGCCTTGAACTGGGTGGTTTGGTAGCCAGGTATCTGTCGGAATGCGGCATGGATGAGATGGAGGTGGAAATTCACATTGACGTCGGTAAGCAGGGTGAGACGCGGGATTTAATCCGTGAAGTTGTAGGTATGGTGACAGGCAGCGGTTTTAACGCCAAAATCAAGCCGGAAGCTTTTGGCGCTTCCAGCGTAGCCGATAAACATACCAAGTAAACACAAACGGGTAATGGTTAAGAATAAATCCTCTCTATGAAATCCTCCAGTAAGTCAAACCTTCTCTCCTGGTGATAGCCTATGTAAGTTACACCTTTTCTTGACCGGTTCCGGGGTTGGTTGTGGTAAACTTGCAGGGCTTCCAGACAGTCGCCGATGATTGTTTCAGCAATGCGGTGGGAGTGGATGGGATCCCGCTGCCGGGAGCCAAGTTGCGCATGAGGCAGGCAGGCGCCTATGCCGGCCGGTAATCCCTGGCGGACTGCCAGGGCCAGGGCTACAGGTGGAACGGCCAGTTCACGGAAAGGGATCTGTTCTAAGAACCTTCGTGATACGACATGTGGACCATGAGAAGGAGAAGCGCCGCCGATTGCGCCTTCTAAACCCAGTGCTCTGTTAAGTATGATCCGCATATCAAGCAGGTAACTGGCCAGCAAGGACGGCCTGCCTGCTTTTTTTGGCGGATAGCAATCGGTCAGCGCTAAATGAAATCGTTTTTGAACAATGCTTTTTATAAGCTTTTTTAATGTGTTACCGATATTCCCGGCCATGTCTCCATCCACAAAAAGAATTACATCGGCCCCCATCTTGTATGCCCATGCGGCTCCAACGGCCCTGGGCATATCTATGCCCAGGGAATCAGCAAAGTAGAGTGGTGAAAGATGTGGAACAGCAAGCTTTTCAATTATTTGCTGGGACCCGTCCGTGCAACCGTTGAATACCGGGATGATGATGTCAGTACCTGTATTTGATATGGTATTAATTACTTTCTTTAAGGTTGCTGCTTCATTTTTTACAGGAATTACTGCCGCGATCATAGATATCCCCCTTTTTTGGTGACCAATGTATTTCAACTGTTGATTCAAATTATGTAACCCCAAAGGAAAAAGTTACCTTTTTTGGTTGTTAACAACTCTCCACATACAGAACATACAATGTATGAAATATGTGGAGGGGGAACGTCTATGGGTGAAATTAAGACAGGTGATGTTGTAGGCCGGGTGTCATATGGGTGTGATGTTTACTTCAAGGTGATCGAAATTTTTCCTGGCAATGACGGTCAGGATTGCGCCCGTTTGAAAGGGCTGGATATGCGCCTTTTCGCCACTTCACGTTTAGATGATCTTTACAAGTTTGAGCCTGCCCAGGTGGCGGCTTACTGGCATAATTGTATGACCTCGAATCACGAGCATATGAAACGTGTCTTTCAGCGAAGGCAGCAGGAACATGTACAAAGGCTAAACCGTGCTGCGGATTCGGTGGATCGAATAGAAAGTTTTGATGTGCCGGGTTCAGTGCTGCATATCGATGGAGATGGGGATTATCTGGATTTATGTATGACTACCTATCGCCAGTTAGGCATTCCTGCCGGCGGCTACCGGATTGCCGAGGATAAGCAGGTTCAAGAGGTAGGTCAATTGCTGCGAAAACACCGGCCGGATATTTTAGTGCTTACCGGTCATGATGGTTTTGCTAAAGGAACGCGGGATTTTTCCGATCTTAAAAACTATCATAACTCTCCGTATTTTGTTGAGTCGGTTAAAACGGCGCGGCAATATGAAAAAAGCAGGGACGATTTAATAATCTTTGCCGGGGCATGTCAATCTCATTACGAGGCATTATTGAATGCCGGAGCCAACTTTGCCAGTTCTCCCCGGCGTGTTCTCATACATGCTTTTGATCCTGTGTTCGTGGTGGAAAAGGTTGCTTATACGTCAATCTATGACCCTATCTCCTTAAAGGATATAATCGCCGGAACCATTACGGGTTTTGCGGGAATAGGGGGCTTGGAAACAAGAGGGAAGTATCGTTTAGGGGTTCCCAAATCTCCTTATTAACTGGCAGATTAACTGGCAGCCTGGTGGTAACCCTTCCCTTGTCTTTTGCATATGATGGCTTGAAGACATGGGGAGGGTTAATTTATGGATAGACATCTGCGAATGTTAAGCAAGTACAAAAAAGATTTGCTCGGCTTGCCTAATGTCCTGGGGGTGGGAGTAGGTTTTAAACAGATGAGGAATGAAAATACCGGTCGTCCGGCCTTGCTTGTTTTTGTGGAAAACAAAGTTCATCTTGAAGGTTTGCGTAAGGAACACATTGTGCCGCTTAAAATTAAAGACCTCCAGACAGATGTTATTGAAATCGGCCGGGTACGTATGCTGCAGGAGCGTACCCGCCGGTGGAGACCGGCGCAGCCCGGGGTAAGTATTGGTCATCATAAGATTTCTGCCGGTACTTTCGGAACTGTGGTAAAGGATAAAACTACCGGCGAGAAATTGATTTTAAGCAACAACCATATTTTAGCCAATGCTACCGACGGTTCGGATGGACGTTCTGCTGCCGGTGATCCTGTTTTGCAACCCGGTCCTCACGATGGAGGTGGTCCGCATGACCGCATTGCTACCTTGTTGCGTTTTATACCTGTCAGGCGGACAGTGCAAGATGTGGAATGCCCGGTTGCAGCAGCGGCAGTGTGGACTGGTAATACTTTAATCCATGCCGTTCGTCCACATTATGATCTGAAATTAACAAAACGTGCTCAGGAGTTGAATCTGGTAGATGCAGCAGTAGCACGGCCTGACGCGCAAAATATGATTTCTGGGGAAATCCTGGGAATTGGCCATGTAGAAGGTGTAGCTGATATTGGACCGGGAGAACAAGTACAAAAGAGCGGTCGTACCAGCGGAGTAACTGAAGGAAAGGTACAGGCAATTGGAGTAACGGTAAGAGTGGATATCGTGGATGCCGGGACTGGATGGTTTTCGGATCAAGTGATCAGCGATGTCCTTTCCCGGCCGGGGGATAGTGGTTCTTTAGTTTTAAATTCGGAAAAGCGGGCGGTTGGTTTATTGTTTGCGGGTTCTGATAAGTATACAGTGTTTAACCGCATTCATAATGTCATGGAGAGGTTAAGGATTCAGTTTTAGGTTTCTGGGAGCAAAACCACCTTTGTGGCAGGATAAATACAGTCAAAAACAATACATTGTCTTTGGAAGCGCTCCACAATCTGGATGAATTGTTGTTAAAGAGGTTTCAAAAAGTTTTCCAGGGCTTGTTTATCTTAAGCTGTTTTTATGAAACCGGTGACCGGTTGGAATGTCTTGCTGTAACTGACGGACTTGGAGCAGTCCTTTATTCGGCTTAAGGGCTACCGGTTTTTTCAAACACGGTGAAGAAAAGCCATTCCGGCTTAACTTGATTGGTTTACGGATGAGAATAGCGATCCTGCCCCATATTATACCAGGCGCTATAAATTATGTGATAGAATGTCTAAGGACAAGCTATGGAAGCTGTTTGTAAGATTACCTCAGATTATGTAGGATTTAGATATTTGTCAGTCGGGTAATTAATCTGGTAAGCTGTTAATAAATTTCCTCCCCCTCGACGATGAATTCTTCTTCCCTCCCCCTCGACGGGGGAGGG
>DMIY01000137.1 GCA_003457075.1 Desulfotomaculum sp.
TAGCACTACAGCGTAATTTAAAAGTTAGCGGAGCCATGGGGACGGTTTTAATCGTCTCTTGTAACTTCTTAAAAGACAACAGCAGTATGCAGGACTTTTTGTTGTTGCGTTATAATGCCTGGTTTGTTATAATTCAGGAAGCATTGGATACTAAGAGTTGCTGTATCTATTAAGGAGGTTAGAGGTAATGAAAGAAGTAGTTATTGTCAGTGGCACAAGGACGGCGATTGGTACTTTTGGAGGTTCTTTAAAGGATATACCTGCTGTCAGGCTGGGCAGCCTGGTAATAAAAGAGTCACTAAAACGGGCCGGCCTTAAACCAAAGCCCGGCGGGGAGCTTTTAAGCTTTGCTCCTGAAGTCCTGAAAGGAAATGAACTGGCGGAGCTGGAGAAGTCCTATTACGATTGGGATGCTTCACTGCGTGAAGTTCAGGTTGATGAAGTTATTATGGGTAATGTTCTCCAGAGTGGGCAGGGGCAGAACCCCGCCCGGCAAGCAACTATTTACGCGGGTGTCTCTAAGGAAACAAATGCATTTACTGTAAATAAAGTTTGTGCTTCAGGACTAAAGGCCATTGTCCTGGGGGCGCAGGCAATAATGTTAGGTGAAGCAGATGTGGTAGTGGCCGGCGGAATGGAGAACATGAGCTGTGCTCCCTATATTCTGCCAAGGGCCCGTTGGGGTTACCGGATGGATGTTGACGCTAAGGGAGAATGTGTAGACCTGATGGTATTTGACGGTCTCTGGGAAATATTTTATGGCTATCACATGGGGAATACTGCGGAGAATATTGCAGCCAAATACAGTATTAGCCGTCAGGAGCAGGACGAGTTAGGTCTGCTTAGCCACCAGCGGGCCAGGGCTGCTATAAAAGAAGGCATTTTCAGGCAGGAAATTGTTCCTGTACCTATTCCTCAAAAAAAGGGTGAGCCCGTCATGTTTGATACCGACGAGCGCCCCATGGATACCAGCCTGGATAAAATGGCCAGGCTTTCCCCTGCGTTTCGCAAGGATGGGTCAGTTACTGCCGGCAATTCCTCGGGCCTTAATGATGCGGCTGCCGCCGTGGTACTGATGTCTTCTGATAAAGCCAGGGAATTGGGGATTGAGCCCTTGTTAACCATTAAGTCCTATGCTTCAGGTGGAGTAGACCCGGCTTATATGGGTCTGGGTCCTATCCCGGCGGTAAGGAAAGCGTTCAAGAAAGCAGGGCTTACCATTGGAGACATGGATGTAATTGAACTCAATGAAGCGTTTGCCTCCCAGGCAATTGCCTGTATGAGGGAACTTGGTATGAGTCTTGATAATACCAACCCGAGCGGGAGCGGCATATCTTTGGGGCATCCTATTGGTTGCACGGGAGCAAGGCTGGTTGTTACTATTATGCATGAGATGAAGCGCAGCAATTTGCAGCATGGTCTTATAACCATGTGCATCGGTGGGGGACAGGGAATGGCCATGATAGTGGAAAGAAAATAGTAGTGGGGTGCATGAAACTTGGCCTGGAATAACATTAAAGTAGAAAAAGAACAGAATATTGCCATCCTCACCATTAACCGTCCTGAAGTTCTAAATGCCTTAAATGGCGAAACCGTAGAGGAAATTGGGGAAGCGATGGAACAAATGGAGACCGACCCGGAGGTAAGGGCTGTTATAATAACCGGTGCTGGTGAGCGGTCTTTTGTAGTGGGGGCAGACATTGCTTTCATGAATAAACTTACGCCTCTTGAGGCCAGAAGTTTTATCCGCCAGGGCCATAAAATACTGAACAGAATTGAAAACTTTCCCAAACCTGTGATTGCGGCAATTAATGGTTTTGCCCTGGGTGGGGGTTGTGAATTGGCCATGTCCTGCGATATTCGGGTTGCCTCGGAGAAGGCAAAGCTGGGTCTGCCTGAAGTTAAGCTGGGAGTAATGCCTGGTTTTGGGGGAACTCAACGCCTGACCAGGCTGGTAAATCCGGGTTTGGCCAAGGAAATCCTGCTTACCGGTGATCAGTGCGATGCACAGACAGCCTGCCGCATCGGTCTGGTGAACCATGTGGCGCCGTCTGGGCAGTTGCTTGACTTCTGCCGGCAAATGGCTGTCCGTATTGCGGTCAACGGGCCTCTGGCTGTTCAGTTAATCAAGGAGGCAGTAAATGAAGGACTGGAAATGGATTTAGATAAGGCTTTGGCTCATGAGGCTGATTTGTTTGGCGTGTTGTACGCTACTGAAGACAGAAAAGAAGGGATGACTGCCTTTCTGGAAAAACGCCAGCCTGTATTTAGAGGATTATAGTTTTTTTATGGTCATATCTTTCCCGGTCTTTTTAGGCTTTAAGGAAAAAAGGAGATGATTCTGGCGTGCTTAAGCCGACAGATGATCAGCAATTTTTCCCTGACCACGACCAGGAACAAGAGGAAAAAAATAAAAGGCCGGTTTTTATCCGTATACTGGCCTTTTTTACTTTATTAGCTTTTATTGGTCTTGTCTTCCTGACGACATGGCCGGACTTGACATTGCCTTCCCTGGACTTTTTATCCCGGTCGAAAGAATTAAGTAAAGATCTACCCGTTAACCAATTAAAACAATATGTGGTTCAGATCAACGTTGTTTCCATGCCGGGCAGGGTTATTGCCGGGCAGAAATCCGGAACCGGTTTTAATATATCGCCGGATGGGACGATTGTAACTAACCGGCATGTACTTTCTGATGCTGTAAGTATAACGGTTACTTTTTCCGGTGGAAAAACCTATCCGGCCAAAAGCTACAAAACCAGCCCGGATCTGGATCTGGCTTTGATTTATCTGAATGCTGAAGGTTTGCCGGCTGCAACTGTGAACACAGAAAAGAAGGCTAAAGTGGGGGATAAAGTATTCATCATCGGTAATCCGCTGGGTATTGGCAATGTGATCATGGAAGGAGCCATTTCTGCTTTTATAAGAGTTTCCGGCTGTCCGGCGCCCGTTTTTGTAATCGATGCGCCTGTTCATCCCGGGAATAGCGGGAGCCCCGTCTTTGATGAAGACAAAAAGGTTGTTGGCGTAGTGTTCGGCAGTATTCATCAAAAAGATGATCCTGATCATTCTAAACAACAAGGGGTAGCCATACCGGCAGGCGAGATTCTGGAATTCATCAACGGGATAAGCTGAACTGCCGGCGCTTCACAGTAGTTACCATTAATCTGCGTGACCTATCGTATCATTATTAAAATCATCTTGAATTTCTTCACTGCTCTTAGTGCATGTGGTTGACCTGCCGGCATTATGGTCATTTCACCCTCCTTCAAGCGAAGAGGTTGACCGGAGATAAAAATTTCAGCCTCACCGTCAAGAAGATAAACCAGGGCATCGAATGGCGCCGTATGCTCGCTCAAGCCTTGTCCTTCATCAAATGCGAAAAAGGTTACTGTTCCTGTCTTTTTGTCAATTATCGTCCTGCTTACCACAGAACCCTCCTGATAATCAGCCAGATTGATTAGTCTTATCACCTGTGCTGCAAGTTTTTTCGTATCTGCGTGTTCTTTATTGTGCTCCACTATTCTTACCTCCATATTTTTGGTACTTTATTCTTCTTCTGCTTCTTGCAGGAGTATGACAAACTCTTCCAGGTTGGGTACCTTAATGCTTTTTTTGAATAANNTTAAATTATACCTCATGGAGGCCTGGCTTAAAAGAAATTTTTTCATGATTTTTTGTGCCTTGAGCACAGCGAGGAATGATTATAAATTTGAACAAATTCCTGTCGAAGCATAGAAGATGTCAGTAAAACGTCGTGACCTGATTAAGAGCAATGGGGACGGGTTCGAGCTTATGGGGTTAAATAAAAAAACACCCCCCTGATTAAGGGGGGGGGGCAAAACTGCCCGGGCGCGTCACCTTCACCCGGGCTCTATTTGCTTTGGCCTGCCTCGATAGCCCGGGCAAGTTCGGCAATGCTGGCGGTCAAACCCTCCAGCTTGCCCTCAATGCGCACCAAAAGATAAGCA
>DMIY01000113.1 GCA_003457075.1 Desulfotomaculum sp.
TATTGGTAATTTACTGGCTGGCCGGCTACGTGAATTGACGGGTAGTTATGAAACCGTTTTCTTTCCCTGGGTAACTATTTTAGCAGTAGTTGGTTTTATTATTGCCTTATTGCTGATGCGCTCACCCAAAAGGGCCTAGTTGTTATTCATATCTGGTTTTTCTACAATGCGTCCTGGGGGATACCCCCCAGGACGCATTTTTTTGGTGGATGCAATAATTCGACGAAATTGTTTTGTGTTTAATTAGCCGGACTTTTCACAGGACACTTTTTTGCCTTACTGTTCCACATTATTCAACTGTAATTGTCTGGCTTTGCGGGTCATATTCAACTGCGGCCCCCAGGTTTTCGGATACGAACCGCAGGGGAATCATTGTCCTCTTGTTGATAACTTTTGCCGGTTCATCAAGAACGACTTTTTTTCCGTTGACCAGAGCAATCTTATTATTGAGATAAAGGTTTACGTTAATGTTCCCATTATTAACAATCACCATTTGTTGTTTGGCGTTAAAATCCACTTTCGCCCCCATGGTTTCCGAAATGGCCCGGATGGGTACCAGAGTTCTGCCGTTCTGGATCACCGGCCTTACATCGAAGTTCGGTCGCTGACCCCGCACAAACACCTTTAGCCCCGGTATCCCTGCTTTTTTATACAGCTTTTTGAGGTCTTCATAGGCCGCTTTTCGATTGGGGTTAAGCTTCATTGCTAGCTCAACAACTGCCGCCGCCCTCTTATAACATCCCAACATTGCGTAAGTACTGGCTGCGTACCTATAGACGACAAATTTAACGCCGTCTCTTTTCGCCAAATGGTAGGCCAGTCTTACGGTTTCGTCTGTCAGCAGTACCACGGTCCGCTTGACCCGGGAATGACTATTCAGGTAGGCCCTGTGGATCCTGGTAAGCTGGTTAATTTCGTGCGCTACGGCCACCAGGTGAGCGGAATCCCCGCCTTTGCTTTCCTGCAGTTTCATTACGTGAGCAAGCAGTTTTTCCGCTGCCGGCATTTCCCCGTATATTTGTTCTGCCAGATATACGGCTTTGTACACACTACCGGCTACCGGTTCAAGGGGGCTCTCTAATCCTATTTTATCCGGAACAATGTCCTTCGCTGGTTCGGTATCTTCCAGGATAGAAACGTCTTCACCGGTTTCCACGAGCAGGTCTTCCACTGTGCTTTGATTCGCTTCCGGAACCTGAACGGGTTTACCCGCAAATGCCGGAGTCACCAAAAGCACCGACATAATTAAGATCACCGAAAGCAGCAGGCAAAAACCTTTTTTCATTGTAAATTCCTCCTTGTAATAAGATTTCCATGTTCTGGTTTTAATGCCGTTTGTTTTCCCTTACCTCAACTCGTTGCTCAGTCTGTTGAGGTCCGCAAACATTTCGTTTAACGCGTTAATTCTCTTTTCCTGAATAAGAATTATCTCCTCCAGCGTTTGTAAAAACAAAGCAGGTTTTCTACTCTTGATGGCCGCTCTTAACACAATCCTTTTCTTATTCATTGCTTCCCTGTTGGATTCAAGCGCCTGTTGATTCTGGTTTATGCTTTTAAGCAATTGGTTAATGTTGGCGATTTTGTTCCTGTCCAACGTTCCGGGATTATTTCTCAATTCCTTGATCTGTCGTTTAATCTGCCTGATTTGATTGTTTGACCGGAACTGCAAATCTTTTATTATCAGCCGGTTTTTGTTGATCGTATTTACCTTTTGTTTTACTCTGGAAGCAAAATCTTTCACCTGCTCCTTTTCCCGGGACGCCAGCATCTGGTATCCGGTTCTCTCCGGGAACGGCATCTGTTTTAAATCGAGTTCCTGGGCAAAGGCGGCGCTTCCAAAGGTTAGCACAACCAGCATGATCAAAAACACCTTTTTCATCTCCGCACCCCCCTTAATACTGCAGATCTTCATCTTTTACATCATCCAAACGTTCCAGGGTATTCATCAATTCGGTTAACTGTTTGTCCAGATCATCCAGCACGGCGTTAGCCTCTTGACTTGATACCCGGTTTTCTGTCTTGATTACCCCTTCGGGGATTTCACCGGAGGCAGTATTTTCAACGGGTGAACCGCTTTCTTTTGAATCCGGCGCCGCCGGAGGATGCGCAGTAGTTTCCACCGTTGCCTTTTCGCTCTTGTTGTTACCGTCAGTTTCTGGCTCCGGGGTCTTTTTACCGCATCCGGTCAGCGCGAAGATGATGGCTAGGGCCAGTATGATTAACGCCGCTCTTTTCACTTTATTTCACCTCTTAAATCTACTGCCTGCCTCTATTGTTCACAGCATTCACCCCCTCCCGGTCTAAGAGAAAGTATAAATGCCCATTGTAAATAGAGTTTATTTAAAATGTAAACTATTTGTAAATTATCGTTGCCTGCTTGTTCTTTGAGCGCTTCATTTTCCGTCACCGGGTAGCGCGAAAATCATTTCCGTACCGCAGCCAACTGCACTGCGGGCCATAATGGTACCCCCGTGCAGTTCCACCAGTTCCTTCGCGATGGAAAGACCCAACCCGGTACCGGGCGCCTGTTGGCCGGAGGAACTCTCCACCCGGTGAAACTTAGTAAAGATATACTGCAGCTCATCCTCTGGAATACCTGGGCCATTGTCCTTTATTTTAAAGATTAGCTTTTTATCTTCTTTTAAAGCGTTAATCCATACTTTTCCTCCTTCGTTGGAATACTTAAGAGCGTTGTTCAGGAGATTTAAGATGATTTGTTTAAGCTTGTCTCTGTCGGCAACAATCGTAGTATTGTCACCGGAAATTTCGACGTGCAGGGAAATATTCCTTTGTTCGGCCAGCAAGCGGTGTTCCTCCACTATTTCACCGATCAATTCCCCCACCTGCACAATTTCTCTGTTCAACTTGACATTACCCGACTGGAGCCTGGCCAGTTGTAATAGATCGTTAACCAGCCTGTTTAGCCTTCCGGTTTCTTCATAAGCCCGTCTCAAGTACTTTTCTTGTTCTTCCGGCCCGATAACCCTGTCCAAAATTCCCTGGATAAAGCCCCGGATAGAGGTAAGGGGAGTACGCAACTCATGGGAAACATTGGCGATAAAATCTTTACGCATTTCCTCGATCTGCCACAACCTGTTTTTCATATAATTGAACGTTTCGGTAAGCCGGGCAATTTCATCCCTGCCTACCGGCGCCAGATCTCCGGCAAAGTTGCCTTCCGCCAGGGAGGCAGCAACTTTCTGAATGTGTTCGATGGGTTTTGAGATCCGTCTGGAGATAATGAAAGTAACCACCGATGCCAGCGCCAGGGAAACAGCAGCGGTTATCCAGATGATTTTATAAACGTCAAAAAGGGTCTTGTTTACCTGATTTAAGGGTGAGAACAGCAAAATAACCCCGCTTATAGTGCCATCAATGTAAACCGGCAGGCCCACAAAAACAACATACATATTCAACTGATCAGAAAAAGTTTTTTTCCGGACCAGGGTTTCCC